>DATKAG010000188.1:0-9121 GCA_035498355.1 Myxococcales bacterium
GGCGACCTGGCCGACCGGCCGCTCTTCGCGCTCTCCGGCGGGCAGCACCAGAAAGTGCTGATCGCCCGCGCCATCGCCGCCGAGCCGGAGCTCCTGGTGCTCGACGAGCCCACCAGCGCGATGGATCCGGCCGCCGAGCGCATCTTCCTCGACCTGGTGGCCCGCCTGAAGTCGGCGCACAACCTGAGCGTGGTGCTGGTCACGCACCAGCTCACCGCCATCCCCGGCTTCGCCACCGACGTGGCCCTGGTGGACCGGGAACGCGCCGTGTTCGAGGTGGGCCCGGCGGAGCAGATGATCGATCCGCAGAAGCTGGGCCAGCTCTACGGGCGCGAGGTCCGCGTGGCCAAGGTGGGGGACAAGACGGCGATCGTGATCGGGAACGGGGCGCCGCAGTGAGCGGATTCGCGGATTTCTGGGCGGGCCGCGATCTGTGGCGCGAGCCGATGATCGCCGGGGTGCTGGCCGGCGCCATCCTCGGCTACATCGGCGTCTTCGTGGTGCTCAAGCGCATGGTCTTCGTCTCCGCCGCGCTGAGCGAGATCTCCGGCGTAGGGGTGGCCTTCGCCTTCTGGCTGGGGGCGGTGATGGGCATCGACCCGCACGCGCACGGGGCCACCCCGCTCTTGCTCGAGCCCACCTGGTTCTCCCTTCTCTTCGCCTGCGCCGCCGCCGCCCTCTTCTCCCTGCAACCCGGCCACCGCAAGCTGGCCACCGAGACCATCGTCGGGCTGGGGTACATCATCTCCAGCGCGCTGGTGCTCACCATCCTGAACAGCCCGCGCATCGCCCAGGAGGCGCACGCCATCGGCGACATCCTCTTCGGCAACGCCGTCACCGTTCCCCGCCAGCAGATCCGCGCGCTGTTCGGGGCGGGGGTGGTGGCCGTGATCGGGCACGCGCTCTTCTTCAAGGAATTGCTCTTCGTCAGCTACGACCGGGAGACCGCGGTGGTCCAGGGCGTGGGCGTGTTCCGCTACGAGCTGTTGCTCAACCTGATCACCGCCCTGGTGATCTCGGTGGCCACCCGGGCGGTGGGCGCGCTGCCCGTCTTCGCCTTCAGCGTCATCCCCGCCGCCGCCGCCCTGATGATCGCCGAGCGCATGCGGCTGACCATCTTCCTCTCCGTCCTCTTCGGCGTGGTCTCCGCGGCGGTGGGGTATTACGTGAGCTGGGTGGAGCAGTTGCCCACCGGTGCGACCATGGTCGTGGTGGCCTCCGTCTTTCTCGTCCCCGGGCTGCTGAAGATCCTCCGCCGGAGCTCCGTCTGACGTGCGCATGAGAGCTGCCCTGCTGCTCGTCGCGCTTGCCCTCCCCGCCGCGGCCCAGCAGGCCGACGGCGGCGTCCCCGAAGATCTGGAAAAAGAGCTGCAGAAGGCCATCCAGGCCGACCAGGGCGCCGCCCAGGGGCAGAAGCCGTCCGCGCCGCCCGAGGCGGTGGCGCCGGCCAGCCCCAGCCCCCCGCCCAACCCGCGCGGCTCGCAGTCCCTCAACCCCGACATCAGCGCCATCCTCGACGCCGACTTCGGGTACCAGCGCCGCGCGCCGCAATTCCTCAACGGGGACGATCCCGACCTGCACGCCCAGGGCACGAGCCATGCCCTGGGCTTCACCGTCCAGGAGGTGGAGCTGGCCTTCTCGGCCATCGTCGACCCGTACTTCAAGGGCGAGGTCTACCTCACCATCCCCAACCTGGACGGCCTGGAGGTGGAGGAGGCGTTCGCCACCACCACCAGCCTCCCCTGGAACCTGCAGGTGAAGGCGGGCAGCTTCCGCAGCGCTTTCGGCCGGCAGAACGGGCAGCACCTGCACGTGCAGGACTTCACCCGCCGGCCGCTGATCAACGCCGCCTTCCTCGGCGCCGACGGGATGCGGGGGCCCGGCGTGCAGGTGAGCTGGCTGGCGCCGCTGCCCTTCTTCCTCACCATCTACGGGGAGGCGTTCTCGCTCTCCTCCGATCCCGCCGACCAGACCCAGGCGCTCCCGCAGCCGGTGCCCAGCTTCGGCGCCGATACCGGCGCGCATCCCACGCTGGCGGCGGAAGCGAAGGCCTTCTTCCCCCTGGGGGACAGCTGGTCCTTCTTCACGGGCCTGAGCTTCGCCTCCGGCAAGTCGCCCGGCCTGACGCTGGGAGACTTCGGCATGTTCGGCGCCGGACGCGATTCCCAGCTCTACGGGGCGGACCTGTATCTGAAGTGGAAGCCGCCGAACGTCGCCCAGGGCTACAGCTCGCTGGCCCTGCAGGCGGAAGCCATCTTCCGCCACCTGGGCGCCGGGGGCTCGTTGCAGGACGAGTGGGACGGCGGCGCCTACCTGCAGGCCGTGCTCCAGCTCGCGCGCCGCTGGTTCTTCGGCCTGCGCGGCGACGTCCTGGGCATTCCCGCCAGCTCCGTGCTGGGCCACACCGGGCGGGTGGGCGCCTCGCTCACCTTCCAGGCGAGCGAATTCGCCCGGGTGCGCGGGTATGTGGAGGCGGAGCACGCCGGGGCCGCTCCCTCCGCGCTCCTTCCCGCCGCCACGCCGGAGTGGACGCCGGCGGCTTTCTTGCAATTGGAGATCTCCATCGGCGCGCACGGAGCGCACCCGTTCTGAATTCCCGGCCCGCGCGGAGGTCGAAGTCGGCATGATCGCACTGCTCGCCGCGCTCCACGTCGTCTCCAGCATCCCCACGCTCGGCTCGCTGGCCAAGGAGGTGGGTGGCAGCCGGGTGGAGGTGGAGTCGCTGGGGAAGGGCTACCAGGACCCGCACTTCATCGAGCCCAAGCCGAATCTGATGCTGGTGCTCAACCGCGCCGACCTGCTCCTGCACGTGGGCCTGGAGCTGGAGATCGGCTGGCTTCCGCCCTTGGTGCTGGGCTCGCGCAACCCGAAGATCCAGACCGGCGAGCCGGGAAACCTCGATTGCTCGCGGGCCATCCCCGTGCTGGACGTCCCCACCACCAAGGTCGACCGCTCGATGGGCGACATCCATCCCCAGGGCAACCCGCACTACTGGCTGCCGCCCGGCAACGCGAAGATCATCGCCCGCGAGATCGCCCAGCGGCTTTCGCAGATCGACCCGGACGGGCGCGCCGGCTACGAGAAGAACCTGGCCGCCTTCAACGCCCGGGTGGACGCGAAGGAGAAGGAGTGGGAGCCGCTGCGGGCGAAGCTGAAGGGCGTGAAGGTGGCCACCTACCACAAGAGCTGGAGCTACGTGTCGCAGTGGCTGGGACTGGAAGAAATGGGCTACGTGGAGCCCAAGCCTGGCATCCCGCCCGATCCGCAGCACCTGGCCCGGCTGATCGGGGTGATGAAGCAGGACGGCGTCAAGCTGCTCCTGGTGGAGGACTTCTACAACAAGAGCGTCGCCACCCTGGTGGCCGACAAGGCGGGCGCGAAGCTGCTCACCCTGCCCACCGACGTGGGCGCCACCCCGCAGATCAAGGACTGGTTCACCCTGGTGGACACGGTCCTCAAGTCGCTCTCCTCCGCCGCCTGAAGACATGGGCTAGACTCGGCGCGTGCTGCTCAAGCTGGCGCTCTGGCAGGACGTGCACGAGTACCTCGAGCGGAGGAATGACATCGTCATCCCGGTGGGCGGGACCGAGCAGCACGGGCCTTCTGGGCCCGCGGGCACCGACCTGATCGTGGCGGAGGAGCTGGCGAACGACCTGGGCCAGGAGCGGCATGCGCTGGTCGTGCCGGCCGTTCCCTTCGGCGTCTCGCAGGTCCACTCGGCCTTCCCCGGCACCATCTCCCTCAAGCCCGCCACGGTGCTGGCGCTGCTGGGCGACGCCATCGAGGGCCTGGCCGCGCAGGGCTTCCGCCGCTTCCTCCTGGTCAACGCGCATCACGGCAGCAAGGCCGTGCTGCAGGCCCTCTGCGCGCAGGTGCACGGGGCCATCCCCGATTCCCGCTGCCTTTCGGTACAGTGGTGGGAGCTGCCCGAGGTGCGCAACACGATCCTGGAGATGTTCGGCGCCCGCGAGGGCCACCACGCCACTCCGGGGGAGCTCTCGCTGGTCCGCCGCTTCTATCCCCGTGCGGTGCTCGACCTTCCCCCCATGGACCGGTTCGAGGCGGTGCCCCAGCCCTCCACCTGGGGCGCCGACGATTTCCGCCGCCGCTATCCCGACGGCCGGGTGGGAAGCGATCCCGGGCTCTCCAGCGCGGCCGCCGGCGACCGGATCTTCGCCGCCGCCACCCGCGGCCTGGTGGAAGCGCACCGCCGGCTGGTCGAGGACCCGTGAGGAATCAGTGCGTCTGGCGCTCGCGCCGCGTCCGCGCGAGGTCGATCGCGGCCAGCACCGCCAGGCCCACGGCGTCGGCGATCAGGACCACGGCGATCAGCTCGAGCGGGTGACCGGGCAGGCCGAACGGGAGCGTGTCGAAGGGCGCGAACATGTCGTCCTCCCTCTGCCAGGGAAGAAAGCAATCGCCGCACCGGAACTGCCTCGACGTAGAGCGGGTGGCGCAGGGCGCCGATCGTGCAAGCCGTGCACCTGGACGCAGCCGTTGCGCCTAGCGGAGCACCTTCATCAGGACGCCGATCAGCAGGCCCAGCACCACCAGGCCGATCAGGATCGATCCGTACCCGATCAGGGCTTGGGAGAAGCTGGGAGGAGGCGGCTCGTCCTCCGGCGGCGGATAGTGCTCCACCACCTTCTTCTCCGGCGGGTCGCTCAGGCGTTGCTCCGCAAAAGGCCGGAGGGGTCGGCGGTGTCGGCGGGCTCTCCCGACTGCCGCTCGGCCAGCCAGCCCGGCAGGTGGTGCTGCGCGAGCAAGGTGAAGAGGAGGTTCTCCCGGGCCACCATCTCGAAGACCCCCAGGCCTCCCTGCTTCTCCAGCCCGCGGAAGAGCGCGCGCCCGACGAAGACGAAGAGGTGCAGGAGCGTCTGCGCCTCGGGCGAAACGGCCATCACCAGGCGCAGCGAGGGGGAGGGGAAGACGAATCTCTCCCGCAGCGCCGGCGCCAGGTCCGCCACCCGGATCTCCTGGCGAAGGAAGTCGACCTCCTTGCCCTTGGCCTCGATGAACGCCTTGAGCGCGTCCTCGGAGATGGCGGCGCCGCCGTTGTAGATGTCGCCCCGGTCCTCGATCGCCTCCTCGGTGCGGAGCCGGCCCACGAACTCCCGCACCACCCCGTTGAGCACCGTCTCCGCGGCCTCCGGGTTGCCATCGGCCAGCGAGCGGCGCACTGCCAGCGACACGTCGGCGGGCACGGGGATGGAGAGCGGCTGCGAGACCGAGACGGTGAGCGGACAGACCAGGCCGGGCTTCTTCAGCCGGCCCCGCTCCAGGGCGAGCAGAGCGTCCATGCGCGCGCGCACCCCGGGGTTGCGGGCCGTCCCCCGGGCGCTCTCGTTGATCTTCTCCGCGATGGAGACCTTGATCTGCCCGAAGATGTGGTCCTCGAAGGTGGCCACCTCGGGCGCGGCCCCGTAGGAGACGAAGATGCCGGCGTCCAGCTTCTCGCCCCTGGCCAGGGCGATGTCGTCCTGCCTCTGCTCGTCCATCCGCCGGATCTCGGCGGCCAGGGCGCGCAGCCGGGCCCCCGGCTCCTGCCCCGACTGGGGATCGAGGATGCCCCGGCTGCGGGCGTTCTCCGCGGACTTCACCGCCGCGTCCAGCTTCTGCCTGCGGGCCTGGAACTGCGCCTCGATGGCGGCGGTGGCCTTGCCCACCGCCTCGCGCGAGGCACCGGTGTCCAGGCGGCGGGCGTAGCTGCCCAGCGCCGCCCGGATCTCCTCGGCGAGCTGGAGCAGGGCGACGATGTCGCCGGAAAAGGAGACGGCGTCGCCCAAGAGGTTGTTGAGGTAGATCCCTCCCTTGTCCGCCAGGTGAGCGGCCCCCTGGGCGTGGCGGGCGGCGGCGGTGAGGATGGGCCCGTAGAACTCCCGGGAGAGGAAATCGGCGATCACCGTCTCCTTGAGGAAGGCGGTGCGCCGGGTGAAGTCCTTCATGTCGCAGAAGAGGTGGCCCATCTGCGGCGCGCGGGTGCGCGTCTTGAGGATGGGCTTCTCCTCCAGGGAGACGAGGTAGAGCTTGCCGCCCTCGTGCTGCGTCTCGATCCCGCCCTCGCTCTCCGTCCCCTGGCGGTGCACCAGCTGGGCCTCCGCCTGGTTCACCGCCGCGTCCAGGGCGGCGTCGGCGGCCAGCGAGGCCACCGTCCGCGCCCAGGTGGTGATCACCTGCTCGTGGGGGACGGAGGCGGAAGGGTTCTCTTCCTTCCAGGCCTTGGCCGCCGCGCCCACCGCCTCGATGGCCGCGCGCGCCGCCTCGTTGGTGGCGGCCTTGGCCACCGCCTTCGTCTTCTCCTGCAGCTCCTTGCGCGCGGGCGGCGCGGCCAGCACCCGCTCCAGCGCCCCGGGCGCCTCGTAGAGCTGGGCGAGCGAGAACCCTTCCACGGTGAACGGGGGGACCCGGCCCAGCTCCGACATCCGCACCACCGCCAGCAGGTCCGCCCGCAGCCGCGCCAGGGCCACCTGCCGGGCGGCCTTGCGCATGAGCTCCTTGTCCCCCACCAGGTCCGCGGCGATGTCGCCTGCCACCACCTCCACCGTGCCGCCCTGGGCGATCTTCGCCACGTGCTGATCGAGGCGGGCCGGCCGCTCGGCGAAGGCCGCCCCGTGGCAGGTGAGGCCGCTGCCCCAGAGCGGCTTGAGCCCGCCCAGCCAGGAGAGCACGCCGGCCGCCGCGTCGCACTGGGCCCCGAAGCCCGTGCCCGGCACCCCCGCCTCGCGGATGGCGAGGCGCAGCGCCAGCACCAGCCCGGCGGCCACCGCTCCCTGCAGCGTTCGCGCCACCGCCCCGCTCACGGGGAAGTCCTTGAGCACCTCCAGCGCGCGGTGGGAGAAGGAGCGAATCGCCAGGAGCGCGAGATAGGCGGTGGGTTCCGGAGGCTCCCGCCGGGGCGCCTCGGCATGAGCCCTGCGGAGGATGGCGTTGAGCGTCCCGGCCAGCACCCGCCCGGGGCGGCCCGTGCCCAGCCAGCTCGCCAGCACCCCCGCGTCCAGCGCCGGGTGCATCTCCGGCGCCTCGAGGAAGGCCTTGCGCACGTTCTCCGACTTCACCGTGGAGGGCGCGTTGAAGGAGCTGGGCCGCGCCGCCCGGGGGTCGAACCCGTCGAGGAGGATGAGCCGGTCGTACTCGGCCTGGCGCAGCATGCCCCGGTGGCGGAGGGCGAGGAGGAAGAAGAGGTCGCGCACCGCGGCGCCCACCACCGCCCGCACCGCGGCCTCCACGTGCACCGGCACGCGCAAATCCGCCAGCGAGGTGCCGACGTGGAAGCGCAGCCCCCGGGCGTCCAGCCGCAGCGCATCGGCGAGGGAGCCGCCCGGGGCGGCCGCCCGCAGCCGGGCGATCAGCTCGAGCCGCTCTTCGGCGTAGCCCACCCCGGCAGTCTACCAGTCGATCCCCGAAAGGCCCCCTTTTTCAGCCCTTTCTTTTGAGCGTGTTCGCGCCTTCGCGCGAACACGCAGCAACTGCACGTCCTCAAACCCGAGCCTACGGCGCGGGAGTCTTCGTCCGATTCGCCTTCACATCCACCCTGCTCGCAAGTATCGTGCGCTCTTCCCAGGGAGCCTGAGGCGATGAAGAAGATCGAGGCCATCATCAAGCCCTTCAAGCTCGACGAAGTGAAGGAGGCGCTCGCCGACGTGGGCGTCCTCGGGCTCACCGTCACCGAGGTGAAAGGGTTCGGACGGCAGAAAGGCCACACCGAGCTCTACCGGGGGGCGGAATACGTGGTCGACTTCCTCCCCAAGGTGAAGATCGAGATCGTCCTCACCGACGAGCTGGTGGCCAAGGCCCTGGAGGCGATCGAGCGCGCGGCCAAGACCGGGCGCATCGGGGACGGGAAGATCTTCGTCTCCACGGTGGACGAGGTGGTTCGCATCCGCACCGGCGAGCGTGGCGAGCCGGCGCTGTAACTCAACGCAGTTTCACCGCAAGGGGCAGGACATATGCCGAAGGGCAAGGACGTCATCGGGTTCGCGAAGGACAAGCAGGCAGTGATGGTCGACCTGAAGTTCATGGATTTCCTCGGCCTCTGGCAGCACTTCACCATCCCCATCAACGAACTGAGCGAGGCGGTGTTCGACGAGGGCCTGGGATTCGACGGCTCCTCCATCCGCGGCTGGATGCCCATCCACGCCAGCGACATGCTGGTGATGCCCGACGCGGAGACGGGGCTGATCGACCCCTTCATGAAGGACACCACCCTCTCCCTCATCTGCAACATCGTCGACCCCATCACCAAGGAGCCCTACGCCCGCGACCCGCGCTTCATCGCCCAGAAGGCCGAGCGCTACCTGAAGCAGACGGGCGTCGGCGACGTGGCCTACTTCGGCCCGGAGATCGAGTTCTTCATCTTCGACGGCGTCACCTACGACACGGGAGTGAACCACGCCCACTACTCCATCGAGTCCCGCGAGGGACAGTGGGAGACGGGCCGCCCGCGCGAGACGCACTGGGACGGCAAGAACGTCGTCGAGCGTCCCAACCTGGGCTACAAGCCGCGCTACAAGGAAGGCTACTTCCCCGTCGCCCCCATCGACTCCCTGCAGGACATCCGCACCGAGATGTGCCGGGTGATGGAGCAGTGCGGGATCCAGATCGAGCGGCAGCACCACGAGGTGGCCACCGCCGGCCAGGCGGAGATCGACATCCGCTTCGACTCGATGGTGAAAACCGCCGACAAGCTGATGTGGTACAAGTACGTGATCAAGAACGTCGCGCTGCGCAACGGCAAGACCGTGACGTGCATGCCCAAGCCGCTCTACGGCGACAACGGCTCCGGCATGCACACCCACCAGTCGATCTGGAACAAGGGCAAGCCGCTCTTCGCCGGCGAGGGCTACGCGGGCATCTCGGACCTGGCCCTGCACTACATCGGCGGGGTGCTCAAGCACGCCCGGGCGCTGGCGGCGTTCTGCAACCCCACCACCAACTCCTACAAGCGGCTGGTGCCGGGGTTCGAGGCGCCGGTGAACCTGGCCTATTCGTCGCGCAATCGCAGCGCGTCGATCCGCATTCCCATGTATTCGCCCAGCCCCAAGGCGAAGCGGATGGAGTTCCGCTCGCCCGACCCGTCGTGCAATCCCTACCTCGCCTTCTCCGCCATGCTGATGGCGGGGCT
>DATKAG010000189.1:0-2240 GCA_035498355.1 Myxococcales bacterium
AGGTGCATTCCATCTGGTACGGCCGCGAGGAGGCGCTGCGAGAGGAGCCCTGGCTGGGTGAGGTGATGGGCGCCGAGGCACGGGCGGCGATGGGCGAGCTCTGGAGCGAGGCCTTCGACCATGCCGCCGGCGAGTTCCCCGAGTGGTACCCCCTCCCGGAGCGGCGTCTGCACCAGCGAATTCTTCGCTCGATGCCCGGGTGGTGCGCAGAGCTGGAACGAATGCCGCGGACCCTGATCCACGGCGACTTCAATCCCCGCAACCTCGCCTTCCGCCGCGGGCCGGCCGGGTTGCGTCTCTGCGCCTGGGACTGGGAGATGGCCGAGCTCCAGGTTCCCCAGCGCGATCTGGCCGAGCTGCTGGCGTTCGTGCTCTCTCCCGACGTCTCGCCCTCCACCGTGGACGACCTGGTCGAGCTGCACCGGCGCGAGCTCTCTCGCTGCGCAGGCACGGACATCGACCCGGCCGGGTGGCGGCGCGGATACCAGCTTGCGCTCTACGACTTCCTCACCAGCCGACTGGCGCTCTACCAGCTCGTCCACGCCTTCCGCCCCTGCGCCTTCCTCGAGCGGGTGCTCTCCACGGCGAGGAGCCTCATTCACCTCGCGGAGAGCACGGAGCGCACGCCTGCGGTGCTTCGCCCGCCCGCTCTCCGCCCCGCCCGGGGAGGGTCTCGGTGATGGGAGCCCTGACCGCCGCCACCTGGGTGCGCCTCGACGCCTTCTTTGCGGCGCTGGCGCTGGTGCTGCTCCTCCATCCCCGCTGGGTACCGCAGCGGCCGGGCGTGGAGCGCACGCTGTGGGTCAAGCTGGGCGTCTTCTTCCTCGTGGTCCACGCGACGCTGGCGGTGATCGGGCTGGGCGGCCCGTGGCTCAAGGCGGCGATGGTCCTCGTCGCAGCGCTCGCCAGCCGCGAGCTGACGCTGACCCTCCTTGGACCCGGCACCGAGCAGAGACCGTATCGCTGGCTCGCGATGGGAGGGGCGGTGGCCATCGTCCTTGCCGCCGGAACGGACGGGGTGGAGGTCCAGGTCCTGGTCACGGTGCTCCTTGCCGGCGCGGCGATGCCGGTGCTCCTCGAACGGCCGGCCGGGGCCCGGGCTTCTGCGGGAGCCGTGGCGCTCATCGCCTTCCTCGCAGGTCTCCTCCCCGCCTCGGTGTATCGGCTCCGCCTCGAACACGGCGGCCTGGCCGCGTTTCTCTTCATCCTGGTTGCGCTCAACGACGCGGGGGCCGAGGCCGCCGGTCGCCTCTTCGGTCGTCGGCCGTTCTGCTCTCCGGTCAGCCCGCGCAAGACGGTGGAGGGCCTGCTGGGCGGTCTCCTTGCGACGGCCCTGGGCGCGATCGCCTTCGCCCCGCTTCTCGAGGGCGGGGCAACCCAGCTGGCGACCTTTGCGCTCCTCGCGGCGCTGACCGCAGTGCTGGGCGATCTGATCTTCTCCGCCATCAAGCGCGACGCGGGTTGCAAGGACTTCCAGGCGCTGCTTCCCGCGCACGGGGGACTCCTGGATCGCTTCGACAGCTTCCTGGTGAGCGCAGCCTGCTGCCACCTGCTGCTGCAGGCCCTGCCAGTGGTCTGCCGCGTGGGCGGCTGAGCCGGAGAGCGCCTCTACCGGCCGACGAGGAGGCCCAGCGCCGGGACCAGGGCAAAGACGATTCCGGCCCGATAGACGGAGCGGCCGCTCGCGGGTGCGCGGTCGCGCAGCAGCCGGCGCAGGAAGAGCGACAGGCCCGCGGCCGCTCCGACCAGAGCTCCGCCGAAGACCACCGGCCGGTCCAGCATCAGCCAGAGAAGCGCGCCGGCCAGCGCGGCCGTGGCGAAGAGGGCCGCGCCCAGGACCGCGGTCCCTCCAGCTCCCAGCGTGCGCGCATATCCCGGACCGAGCGGGCCCTCCTCCTCCGGAGATCGGACGTTGTGCGCGAACTCGTGGGCCACCGCCGCGAGCCAGGCGTAGACCGCCAGGAGGATCGCCGGTCTCCAAGCCCCGGGCCCAGCGGCGTGGAGGACCACGCAGGGGAAGACGAGGTTGGAGAGGAAGGGCCTGGCCACCGGGTGAACGCGCTGCCTCCAGGAAAGCCAGCCAAGGCAGTGCGCACCCGCGCCGACGAAGAAGGCCAGGCGCCAGGTCGACGTCGACTCCAGGGCGAGGAGCGCCGCCGCCAGCCCCAGGTTGACCTTCCGCAGCCGCCCGGGGTCGATTGCTCCGGCGGAGAGCCCGCGCTCCGGGTGGAGCGCGCGAT
>DATKAG010000190.1:0-4334 GCA_035498355.1 Myxococcales bacterium
CCGGTAGCGCTGCACGCCGGCGAGCTGCTCCGGGGAGAGCCGGTCGCGCAGCTCCTGCACCGTCAGCGAGCGGCCCGGGTGCACCAGGTGCGGGGCGATCTCCGCCAGCGGCACCAGGGCGAAGGCGCGGTCCTCGAGCAGCGGGTGGGGGATGCGCAGGCCGGTCTCCTCCACCACCCGGTTCCCGTAGAGCAAGAGGTCGAGATCCACCTCCCGCGACCCCCAGCGCTCGCGGCGCACCCGCCCCAGCCGCTCCTCGATGGCCTGCAGCCGCTGCAGGGTGGCGCGGGGCGAGAGCAGGGTACCCGCCTGGACCACCGCGTTCAGGTAGCGCGGCTGCGGCGGCCCGACGGGCTCGCTCTCGTAGGCCAGGGAGAGGCGGCGCAGGGCGAAGCCCGGCTCGCGCGAGAGCAGGCCCACCGCGGCGGCCAGGTTGCCCAGGCGGTCGCCCAGGTTCGAGCCCAGCCCGATGTAGGCCTCGATCACGGCACCGCCTCCCGCAGGAAGCGCTCGAGCAGGGCGTAGGCGCGCCCCAGCGCCTCCTCGCCGCAGCTCTCGCCGCGCTGGTGCGCCTGCGCCTGTTCCCCGGGGCCGAAGTTGGCGGCGGGGATCCCCAGGGCCGCGAGCTGGGCGACGTCGGTCCAGGCTTGCTTGGGCTCGACGGGGACGGCGGTCACCGCGCGGAATTCCTGGAGGAGCGCGTTGTCGAGGATGGCGGGCCCGCTGGGGGCCCGATCGGTGACCGTGGCCGTGGCGCCGAATCTTCTGGCCAGCGCCTGCACCTCCGCCTCGGCCGCCTCCAGCGAGCGCCCGGGGGCGAAGCGGAAGTTCAGGTTCAGCTCGCAGCGGGCGGGCACCACGTTGCGGCCGGTGAATCCCTCGACGCGGGTGACGCTGAACACCTCCTTGAAGGTGAGCTCGCCGATGCGCGCCTCGCGGGGAGGGAGGGAAGCGAGGTGGGAGAGGAGCGGGCCGGCCTTGTGGATGGCGTTCTCGCCCTGCCAGGGCCGGGCGGAGTGCGCGCTCCGCCCCTCGAAGGCGAGGGTGGCGTGCATCGAGCCGCAGCAGCCTGCTTGTAGCGCGAGATCGGTGGGCTCCAGGCAGAGGGCGAGCGAGGCCCGGCGCAGGTCGGGCCGGCGCTCCAGCGCCGGGAGCAGGCCGTTGCCCGCGACCGGCCCCTCCTCCCGGTCGTAGAAGAGCAGCGCGAGGTCGAGGGCAAGCGCGCGGCGGTCGAGCTTCTGCCAGAGCTCGATCATCACCGCCAGCGCGCCCTTCATGTCGCTGGCGCCCCGGCCGTGCACGCGGCCCCCCTCGCGCCGGGCGGGGAAGTCCCCCGGCTGCAAGGGCACGGTGTCGAGGTGCCCGACGAGCAGCACCGCCGGCCGGCCTTCCCGGATCTCCCCGCAGACCACGGCGTTGCCGATCCGCTGCCCGCCCGTCTCCTGGGCCACGAAGGCGGCGATCTCCGCCTCCTCGCCGAGCGGGCTGCGGATCCGGCAGAGCTGGAGCGTGCGCTCCGCGAGATCCATCAGGCCGACACCCCGAAGTCGCGCAGGGCGGAGTTGAGCGAGGTCTTGCGGTCGGTGCTCGCCTTGCGGGTGCCGATGATCAATGCGCAAGGGGTGAGGTATTCGCCGGCGGGAAAGGTGCGCGGGCGCATGCCGGGGATCACCACGCTGCGCGCCGGGACGCTCCCCTTGAGCAGCTTCTCCTCTGCGCCTGTGACGTCGTAGATCGGGGTGCTGGCGGTGAGCACCACGCCCGCTCCCAGCACCGCCTCCTCCTCCACCAGCACTCCCTCCACCACGATGCAGCGGCTGCCGATGAAGGCGCCGTCCTCGATGATCACCGGCCGCGCCCCCGGCGGCTCGAGCACGCCGCCCAACCCCACCCCGCCGGAGAGGTGCACGCCCCGGCCGACCTGGGCGCAGGAGCCCACCGTGGCCCAGGTGTCCACCATGGTTCCGCTGCCTACCCGGGCGCCGATGTTCACGTAGCCGGGCATGACGATGGCCCCCTTCTCCACGTGCGCCCCGTAGCGCACCACGCCCGGCGGGACCACCCGGTAGTCGCCCAGAGCCTGGCGCGGGGGGATCTTGTCGAAGAAGCTCAAGTCGCCCGCCGCGTAGGGCTCGCTCTGGGCGACGAGGAAGAAGAGGCTGATCGCCTGCTGGATCCAGCCGTGGACGATCCAGCCCGAGGTCCCCTTCTCCGCCACCCGCAGGCTGCCCTGGTCCAGGCGGTAGATCACCTCCCGCACCGCGCGGGCGTGCCGCCCCAGGGTCTGCCGGTCACCCTGCGCCTCCTCCACCGCGGCGCGCAGCGCGTCGCCCGTGGCGTCCGGCAGCCTCGACCCTGGCGCTGCGTGATCCTGCATGGGGTGGGAACGCTAGCACATGCCAGCGGCCCGCAAGCGCCGCTACGAGACGGGGACTTCCGCGCCCGCCTTCTCCGGGCCCGCCCCCCCGGGGGGAGGGACGGGGCGCTTCGGCAGGCGCACCTCGAAGGTGGTGCCTTCCCGCTCGCCGGAGCGGACCGCCACGGTGCCGCCGTGGGCGCGGGCGATCTCCCGGACGAGGAAGAGGCCCAGGCCCAGGCCCCGCGGGTGCGAGATCTCCGCACCCTTGCCCCGGCGGTAGGGCTCGAAGAGGTGCGCCTGCAGCTCCGCGGGGATGGCGCTGCCGTCGTTGTGCACGCGCAAGAGCAGGGACTCGTCGGCCTCCCGCGCCAGCGAGACGATGACCGGCGCGCCGGGAGAGCCGTACTGCAGCGCGTTGGTCACCAGCTGGGAGACGAGCTGGGCGATGCGGTCGCCGTCCCACGATCCCGGGAGGGCCTGCGCGGCCGCCTCGACCCGGATCTCCCGCCCGGGATACGCCTCGCGCAGCCCGCCCACCGCCCGCTCCACCACGGCGCTGGCATCCATCGGGCCTTCCCGGGTGGGGATGCCCTTGCCCAGCCGGGCGTGGGTGAAGTCGATGAGCAGCCCGACCAGCGTGTCGATGCGGGAGGCGCTGCGCAGGATCCGCTCCACCGCCGTGGTCTGCCCGGGCCGCAGCTCGTCGCGCTTCTGCAGCAGCATCTGGGCCGAGACCAGCACGGCGGTGAGCGGGTTGCGCAGGTCGTGGCCGACGATGGAGATGAGCCGCTCCTGGTACTCCAGCACCCGGGCTCGCTCCTGGGCCTGCTGGGCGCGTCGCAAGAGATCGCCGCGCACCATCAGGGAGGCCACCGCGGCCAGCACCAGGAGCAGGGCGGCGCCGCCGAAGGTCACCGCCGCCGACCACCAGTCGGCGCGGGAGAGCTCCTCCAGCCGCTCCGCCAGCAGCGCCGCCTCCTCGGCCGACATGTGCGACACCAGGTCCCGCACCTTCTCCATCACCTCGCCCGCCTCGCCGCTCTGCATCTCGGAGGAGCTGCCCTCCACGCCCTGGCGGTGGCGTTCGATCGCCCGGCGCAGGCCCTCACCCTTGGTCTTCAGGAGCCGGGCGAGGGAATCCACCCGCTGCTGCTGGCTGGAGTTGTCGGCGGTGAGGCCGCGCAGCCGGGCGACCTCGTCGTCGAGCGCGGCGCTGGCGGCGGCGAAGGGCTGCAGGTACGTCTCGCGGCCGGTGAGCAGGAAGGCGCGCTCGGTGCTCTCCGCGTCGGTGGCCAGGGCCAGCACCCGCTCGAGCGAGAGCCGCACGTCCTGGGTATGCGTGACCCAGCCGGACGACTCCCGCCGCACCGCGAGCGAGCGCAGCGAGGCCACCGTCACGGCCGCGATGGCCAGTACCGCGGCAAAGAAGGCCGCGAGCAGGCGCATGGAGGAATGCTGCAGGACTCCCTGTCGCTCCGCAAGCGGTCCCACGGTCCCTCTATGCCGGCCAGTTCTCCGTCGCGGCGCGGCAGTCGGCGAGGGTGGGGACCATCGCCAGGCGGATGAATCCCTTCCCCTCCGCGCCGAAGGTGGGCCCCGGCACCACCAGGATGTTTCGCGCCAGGAGCCGCGCCGCGTAGCTCTCGCTGCTCTCGCCCGCGGGCACCCGCACCCAGAGGTAGAAGGCGCCCTCGCCGCCCACCTCCAGCCCCAGCTTGTCCAGGTGGGCGAGGAGGACCTCCCGCTTCTCCGCGAACACCTTGCGCCGCGCCTCCACGTGCCCGTCGTCGCTCCAGGCGGCGACGGCCGCCTGCTGGACGAAGCCCTGCGAGGCCACGCCGAAGTTCGCCCGCGCCTCGCGCAGCCAGCGGATCGCTTCCGGCTCGCCGGCGATGAACCCGCTCCGGTACCCGGTCATCCCGCTGCGCTTGGAGAGGCTGTGCACGGCGATCAGGTTCTTGCGCGCCACCTGCAG
>DATKAG010000191.1:0-6716 GCA_035498355.1 Myxococcales bacterium
TCGGCGGTGAATTCCTGGAGGAGGATCTCCTGCCCCAGGTCCCAGAGCGTCCCCAGGATGCTCTCCACCTCCGCCGCGCTGTGGGCGATCATCACTCCCACGCCCTGGGTCCCCTGGATGAGCTTGAGGATGGCGGGCAGGCCGCCCACCTGGGCCACCAGGTCGCGCACGTCGCCGCCGCCGCGCGCCAGCACCGTGCGGGGGATGCGCACGCCGGCGGCCGCCAGCTGCTGCAGGGCGGCGAGCTTGTCGCGGCTGCGGGCGATGGCCGCGGCCCCGTTGACCAGCGGCACGCCCATCGCTTCCAGGTGCCGCACCACCGAGAGGCCCACGGCGGTCACCGAGGCCCCGATGCGGGGGATGGCCACCGCCAGCCCGCGCACCTCCTTCCCCCGGTGGAAGAGGCGGGCGTTGCCCGCCTCGAGCGCCAGGTTGCAGCGCAGCACGTCCACCACCCGGCTGCGGAAGCCGTGCGCCCTGGCCGCCTCCAGCAGCCGCCGGGTGGAGTAGAGCGTCTTCTTCCGGGAGAGGATGGCGAGAAGGGGGCGACGCCGGACCCGCGCCAGTTTCTTCACCTTGCGCGCCATCTCAGGCCGTCGCCCTGGGCCGCAGGAGCCGCTCCACCACGTCCTGCAGCTCCTCCAGCTCGAAGGGCTTGCGCAGGGCGGCGTCCGCCTTGCCCTCGACGATGCGGGTTTCCCGGTCGGCGGAGAAGACGACCACCGGCACGTCGGCCCCGGCCTTCTCCTGGCGGATGCGGTCGATCAGCGTCCAGCCGTCCATCACCGGCATCATCAGGTCGATGAGCATCAGGTCCGGCCTCGCCTTGCGCAGCAGGTCCAGGGCAGTGGGCCCGTCCCCGGCCGCGTCCACCGCGTAGCCCCACTCCCGCAGCACCTGCCCGGTGGCCTCGAGGATCTCCGGATCGTCGTCCACCAGCAAGAGGCGCGGGCGGACGTCCATTCCCTGCAGCGAGCGGGGCGAGAGCGGGAGGTAGAAGATGAAGGTGGACCCCTGGCCTTCCTCGCTCTGCACCTCGAAGCGGCCGCCGTGGCGCTGGACGATTTCCCGGGAGACGAAGAGCCCGATCCCCAGCCCGCCGAAGTTGCGGGTAGTGGCGTTGGCCGCGCGGAAGAAGCGCTGGAAGAGCCGCGGCTGCTCCTCCAGGGGGATGCCGATGCCCGGGTCCCGCACGGAGACCCGCGCCTCCTTCTCCTCCCGGGCCACGGACACCTGGATCTGCCCGCCCTTCGGGCTGTACTTGATGGCGTTCGCCATCAGATTGACCAGCACCTGCTCCAGCCGCTCCCGGTCGCCCTGCACCAGCACCGGCGCCCCGGTGCGGTGGAAGACGATGTCGTGGTGGCGGGCCTGGGCGCGGAAGTCGGCCACCACGTCGTCCACCAGCTCGTTCAGCTCCACGTCCGAGCTGCCGAAGTGCAGGCGGCGCGACTCCAGCCGGGAGATGTCGAGCAGATCCTCCACCAGCTTCCCCAGCCGGTCCACCTGCCGCCGCGCCTTGCCCACCAGGTCGCGCCCGATCGACTGCCCGCGGGAGAGCCGCCGCTCGATGCTCTGCAGGTACATGGAGAGCGGGGTGAGCGGTGTGCGCAGCTCGTGCGCGGCCACGGTGAGGAAGTCGGCGCGCTGCTGGTCCAGCTCCCGCTGCTCGGTGACGTCGGTGTAGACCACCAGCCGGCCCAGGTAGTCGCCGGCGGGCCCCTTGACCGGCGCCGTCTCCCGGACCAGCGAGCGGTAGCGCGGGCGCTCCAGCTCCACCTCGTCCTTGGAGCTGGCCTCCCGGTCGGCGAAGATCCTCCGCACCCGCTCCAGCATCGCCTCCCGGTCGTGGGTGAGCGCCAGCTCCAGCTTGAGCCGGTAGATCTCGTCGAAGCGCTGGCCGTACATGCCGCGCAAGGGAACGCCGAAGATCTCCTCGATCCGCCGCGAGGCCAGGCGCAAGACGCCCTCCGCGTCGAAGAGGGCGATTCCGTTGGGGTCGCTGTCGAACACCGCCCGCAGCTCGGCGAAGCGCCGGTCCGACTGCTCCCGCTCCCGCGCCTGCCGGTCCCGCTCCTCGGCCAGCTCCCGCACCAGCCGGGCGTTGCGCACGCCCAGCGCCACCCGCGCCGCCAGGGCGTAGGCATAGTCGGCGTCGTCGCGCGAGTACCCGCGCCCCGGGCCGGTGCTGGCGAGGAGCAGGGTCCCCAGCGGCTCCTTGCCGTCGAACATGGGCGCGACGATGGCGGAGGTGATGCCCACCTCCTTGAGCATCCGGAAGGCCTGCTCGTCGGGCACGGCGGCCCGCAGCATCTCGTCGGTGACCTGCTCCGTGACCACCGGCCTCCCGGTGAGCAGCGCGTTCGTCTCCGCCGGCCCCCGATCCCAGCGGCGCGGGGGGACCAGGGCGTTGAGCTTCTGCTCCAGCTCGCGTTGCCG
Organism: Myxococcales bacterium; assembly: GCA_035498355.1. Classification (GTDB taxonomy): domain Bacteria; phylum Myxococcota; class Myxococcia; order Myxococcales; family 40CM-4-68-19; genus 40CM-4-68-19. The sequence goes on from DATKAG010000191.1 coordinate 2,440, forward strand.
CGGATCGGGATGGTAGGCGGCCACGTTGCGCAAGGTGCCGTCGGGCTGCACCAGGGAAAAGGCGCACCAGTCGTTGCCCATCGCCTCGGTCACCAGCCGCGCCACCCGGCGCAAGGGCTCGATCTCGTCCGGCCCGGCGTAGTCGAGCAGGACGCGCGACACGTCCGAGAGGATGCGCTGGCGCCGTTCCGCCTCCTGCAAGCGCGAGCGTTCGGACTCCACCTGGGCCATGACCTCCATCGGACCGCCGCCGCGGGGTTTTTGCAACCCACCCCCGCGCACCGCGGCGCCAAGGGTCTGGTATGTTGCGCGCCCCATGGCGGCGATCAACCCACAGATCGTGGCGGCGCACGGCCTCTCGCAGGACGAGTATGCGCTCATCCGCAAGGCGCTGGAGCGCGATCCCAACCTCCTGGAGCTGGGCGTCTTCTCCGCCATGTGGAGCGAGCACTGCTCCTACAAGTCCAGCCGCCGCTTCCTCAAGCACCTGCCCACCAAGGGCCCCAGGGTGCTGCAGGGGCCCGGGGAGAACGCCGGCGTGGTGGACGTCGGGGGCGGGCTGGCGGTGGCCTTCAAGATGGAGAGCCACAACCACCCCAGCTACATCGAGCCCTACCAGGGCGCGGCCACCGGGGTGGGCGGCATCCTCCGCGACGTCTTCACCATGGGCGCCCGCCCCATCGCCTCGATGAACGCGCTGCGCTTCGGCGACCCGTCGCACCCGAAGACCGCGCGCCTGCTGGAAGGAGTGGTGGCCGGGATCGCCGGCTACGGGAACTGCATCGGCGTCCCCACCGTCGCCGGCGAGGTGGCCTTCGACGCCAGCTTCAACGGCAACTGCCTGGTGAACGCCTTCACCCTGGGCCTGCTCAAGGCGAACCGCATCTTCCGGGGGACGGCGAGCGGGGTGGGCAACCCCGTCATCTATATCGGCGCCCGCACCGGCCGGGACGGCATCCACGGGGCCACCATGGCCAGCGCCGAGTTCGACCAGGAAAGCGAGAGCAAGCGCCCCACCGTCCAGGTGGGCGATCCCTTCATGGAGAAGCTGCTCCTCGAGGCCTGCCTGGAGCTGTTCAAGACCGACTGCCTGGTGGGCATCCAGGACATGGGCGCCGCCGGGCTCACTTCCTCCTCGGTGGAGATGGCCTCGCGGGCGGGGAGCGGGCTGGACCTGGACATCGACGCCGTGCCGCGGCGCGAGACCGGCATGACCCCCTACGAGGTGATGCTCAGCGAGTCGCAGGAGCGGATGCTCCTGGTGGCGAAGAAGGGCCGGGAGAAGGAGGTCTTCGGGATCTGCGACAAGTGGGACCTCTCCCACGCCCTGGTGGGCCGGGTGACGGACAGCGGCAAGCTGGTGATCCGCAGCGGCGGCGAGATCGTGGGCGAGCTGCCCATCGCCCCGCTCACCGACGAGGCCCCCACCTACGACCGCCCCCGGCAGCGACCCGCCTGGCAGGACCAGGTGCAGAAGACGCCGGAGATCCCGCAGCCCAGGACCCTTCTCCCGGCGCTGAAGACCATCCTCTCCTCGCCCGGCGTCGCCTCCAAGGAATGGGTGTACCGGCAGTACGATCACATGGTGCGCATCGGGACCGCCATGCGGCCCGGGCAGGGCGACGCGGCGATCGTGCGCTTCACCGGCCAGCGCGAGGGCGGCGTGGCCCTCTCGGTGGGCTGCAACTCCCGCTGGTGCTGGCTCGACCCGCGGCTGGGCGCGGCCCACGCGGTGGCGGAGACGGCGCGCAACGTCTCCTGCGTGGGCGGGGAGCCCCTGGCAGTCACCGACTGCCTGAACTTCGGCAACCCCGAGCGGCCGGAGATCATGTGGCAGTTCGAGCAGGCCTGCCTGGGCATCGCCGACGCTTGCACGGCCCTGGAGACGCCCGTGGTCTCCGGCAACGTCTCCCTCTACAACGAGACGGAGGGCAAGGCCGTGTTCCCCACCCCGATGATCGGCATGGTGGGGCTGATGGACGACTGCGGCCGCAACGCCGGAGGCGGATTCGCCGCGGCGGGGGACCTGGTGGCCGTGGTGGGCGGGCTGGGCAACGGGCACCTGGGCGGGAGCGAGTACCTCAAGGCCGTCCACGGGAAGGTCGCCGGGCTGCCGCCGCCGCTCGACCTGGCCAGGGAGAAGGCGGTGCAGGCGGCGGTGCGAAAGGCCGTGCGCGCCGGCGTCCTGAAGGCGGCGCACGACTGCTCCGACGGCGGCCTGGCCGTGGCGCTGGCGGAGATGTGCTTCTCCCGCGACCTGGGATGCCGGGTCACGCTCGAATCGTCGCTCCGGCCCGACGCGCTCCTCTTCGGGGAGGACGCGGGGCGGGTGGTGATCTCGTACGCGCCCGACAAGCGCCCGGAGCTGGAGGCGATCTGCGAGGAGGCGGGAGCGCCGCTGGTGGAGATCGGCCAGGTGGGGGGCGCCTCGCTGGTCGTCGAAGGGCTCCTGGAGGCGAAGGTGGCCGAGCTGAAGCAGGCGTGGAGCTCGGCCATTCCCCGGCTGGTGGGCGAGGGAATCCACAGGGCCGCCCTCGAAGGCGTTCCGTGAGGTGGAGACCCGCCTCCTCAGCGCGAGGTCCTTCGCGGACCTGGACGAAGCGGCTGCGCTGATCCGGCGCGGCGGGCTGGTCGCCTTTCCCACCGAGACGGTCTACGGCCTGGGCGCCCTGGCGCTGGAGCCGCTGGCGGTGCGGGCCATCTACGCCGCCAAGGGCCGGCCGCTGACCAATCCCTTGATCGTGCACGTGCTCGGGGAGGACGAGGCGCGCCCGCTGGTCTCCCGCTGGCCTCTGGAGGCCCGGCAGCTTTCCGCGCGCTTCTGGCCGGGGCCGCTCACCATCGTATTGCCCCGCACCGACCTGGTCCCCGACGAGTGCAGCGCCGGAGGCGACACCGTCGGGGTGCGTGCTCCCTCCCACGCCGCCGCCCGCGCCCTGCTGGAGCGGGTGGGCGCGCCGCTGGCCGCGCCCAGCGCCAACCGCGCCGAGCACGTCTCCCCCACCACCGCGGCGCACGTGCTGCGCGACCTGAACGGACGGATCGACGCGGTGGTGGACGGCGGGCGCTGCCCCTTCGGGATCGAGTCGACGGTCATTTCGCTCGGCGGGACTCCTCGCCTGCTCCGCGCCGGCGCCATCCCCCGGACGGAGATCGAGGAGTTGATCGGACCGCTGGAGATCGGCGCAGCCGCCGGCGTGGCCCAATCTCCGGGACAGCACCGTCGGCATTACGCGCCGGCCGCGCTGGTCCGGATCGCTCCCAGGCCGGAACTGGAGTCGGCTCTGGCGCGCCTCCCGGGGAAGGTGGGCGTCCTCCTGCGCGGCGATTCGCAACGGGTCCCGGCGGCCGCCGCCGTGGCGCGGCTCCCGGCGGATGCCCAGGGATACGCACGCGAGCTCTACGCGGCGCTGCGCGATCTGGAAGACGCGGATTGCACGGCCATCCTGGTGGAGCAGGTGCCTGCGGGAACGGAGTGGGACGCCATCCGGGACCGGCTGACACGAGCGTCGTCCAGCTAGCCGTGGCTCACGGCGACCAGGTCATCGCGTCCGCATATCCTTCCGTGACCTGTGTGGTCGATCCTGTCGCCAGATCGTAGACGAACAGCCCCGCATTGAATCGCGCGAAGAGGATTGCCGACCCATCCGACGACCAGGCGGGGTTGTAGTCGGCGTACCCGTGTGTCGCCCTCGTCTGCGAAGTGCCATCGATCTTGCTGAACCAGACTTCCTCCCCGTCAGCCCCCGGACCGCGGCGTACGTACGCGAGCTTCTGTCCTGCGGGATCGATGATCGGTTCCTCGAAAATGTCGGTACCGACCACCAGGGGCGCCAGTGAATGACTCTGCGGGTCCGCGACGTAGAGCGCAGCAGGCGAGGTTGAGTCGGGAAGAGAGACGATGAGGGTGCCACCCGGCATCCAGGCGACGCGGGACGGTCCGACGCCATTCATGAGGAATCGACCGTCGACGAATAGTTGCTCGCCGTCGGCTCCGTTGGCGTAGTAGGCCAGCCGCCCGTCCGGCGCCCAGGCAGGAAAGTTGTGATGCGCCATGGGGTCCGGAAAAAGGACTCGTTCGTTCCCCGAATCCAGCGCGAGCGTTCTCAGCTCCCAGAGGTCGCTTTCGTTGAGGACCGTGAAGGCGACGGTGGAGGACCCCGGCTTGAGCGCCACTTCCCGCGCCCAGCCCGTCGATTCGAACGAAGGTGGCTTCCCTCTCGTAGAAACATCGCGCACGACCGTCAGGCGACGTCCCGGGACGTCGATGAGGAACA
>DATKAG010000192.1:0-5504 GCA_035498355.1 Myxococcales bacterium
CTCGCGGGCGCTCGGAGAAGCAGGTGGCCGCCCAGCTCGGCCTCAGCCTGCACACCGTGCACGACTACGTGAAGGGGTTGCACCGCCGGCTGGGGGTCCAGAGCCGGGGCGAGCTGCTGGCCGCGACATCGGGAGCCTGACGGGGCCGGGCCATCCCCCTGATCCGGGGAATGGCGGCGGATCGCGGCGATGATGATCGTGGCGCATGCCGGGCAAGCCGAGGCACAAGCGCGTCGTCGCCTTCCACCTGCCCGATCTCCTCGCCCCGGGCCCGATCGGGTGCTCCGCCAGGACCATGTCCCTCTGCGCCATCGAGCGCGTGGCGGCCATCTCGGACCGGGCCGAGGACGAGGTGCGCCTGCGCCTGCTCCTGCGCCTCGATCGCCCGGGAAGCCAGCTTCTCCAGCTCACCGGGCGGAAGGCATCGCGCTACAGTTCCGGGGCGATGGCCCCTCTGACCGCCCCGCAGGCGCTCCGGCTGCTGGAGCGCGAAGGCGCCCTGCTGGTGGCCGCGCGGGGTCCCCTGCCCACGCTGACGGAGGCCATCGCGGGCGAGCGCATCCGCGGGAGCTGGTGGGGGCACCCGAAGGGGAAGCTGATCTTCGCCGTCCTCTCCGCGCTCCAGGAGTCGCCGCGGGTCGCGGCCTGCAAGCTGGTGGCGGGGAAGGTCACGCTGATCCACCGGCGCCTGTGGCCCGCGCTGATCGCTCTTGCGGGCGAGAAGGGAAACAAGAAGCTGGACCGGGTCCGCCAGGAGCACCAGGCCTCCGGCGAGCACCGGAACCTCGTGGAGCCGTGGCCGCGCTGGGTTCCGGCGAAGGAGCGCGGAGAGGCGAAGGGCCTTTCGCCGGAGGAGGCCAGGGCGACGCTGGGGCCGCTGGCGCGGTTCCTCGAGTGAGGCGCTTTTGAGGCGCCCGTGAGGGATGATACGGTCGTTCGTGTCCCCGCCCCTCTTCGCCGAGCTGAAGCGCCGGCGCGTCTTCCGCGCGCTGGTGGGCTACGGCCTGGCGGCCTTCGCGGTCCTGCAGATCATCGAGCCCTTGATGCACGCTGGCCCGACGAGGCGCTCTCGTACGTGGTGGGAGCGCTGGCGCTGGGCTTTCCCCTGGTGGTGGCCCTCGCCTGGGCGTTCGACGTCAAGGAGGGCCGCATCGAGCGCACCGGGCCCGCGCCCGGCCTGCGGGGAGCGCGGCTGGCCGGGCTGCTCGCCGGGGTGGGCCTTCTGGCCGCCGCTCCCGGGGTGGCCTGGTACTTGTACTTCCGGCCACGGGCGCCGGAGGCCGCCGGAATGACGAGGGCGGCGCTGGAGGCCGTGCCGCCCGCCTCGGACATCCGCTCCCTGCCTTCCATCGCCGTGCTGCCGCTGGTGAACCCGAGCCGCGACCCGGAGCAGATCCAGGCCTTCCGCGGCGACCGGGAGAGCGCCTTCCAGTGGCTGGAGCGGGGGCTGAAGGTGCAGGACGCGGGGATGCGGTACGTCAAGCGCGACCCCTTCCTGGCCTCGCTGCACGGCGATCGGCGCTTCGCGGATCTGCTGCGGAGGATGAAGCTGCCCGTCGACTGAGCATTCCGAGCGGTCAGCGCCGCGGGCGCGGGTGTTGATCAGCTCTTGCCCGCGAATGCCACCAGCCCCGCCATCGCCGGCCCGCTCCCGTCGGCCGTGACGCCCAGCTCCTCCGCCGGCGCGCCGGAGCGGTTGACCCAGTACGTGGGATAGCCGAACCACCGGGAGCCGGCCGCGTCCCAGCCCGCCGAGGCGGCGAAGACGATCTCCTCGCGCCGCAGGCGCAGGACGTCGAGGCCGAGCTGGTACGCGCGCGGATCGGGCTTGTACGTCTTCGCCCGATCGGTGCTGATGACCTCGTCGAGGAGCCCTTCGAGGTGGGAGTTGGCGATGGCGGCTTCGAGGATCGCGGGAGTCAGGTTGGCCAGCGGCGCCAGCCGGAGGTTCGCCTTTCGGAGCGCGAGCAGGGATGGAGCGACGTCGGGCCAGGCCTCGAGCCGCAGCCAGGCCTGCATGAGCCGGTCGCGCGCTTCGGGCTTCAGGTCGACTCCGGTGGATCGCGCGGCGAAGAGGAGCGCGGATTCGGTCGACTTCCAGAAATCCTGGTAGCGGCCGGCGAGGGCCTGCAGCCACTGGTAGTCGAACTGCCGGGTGCGCCAGGCCTCCACCAGCCGCGGACCCTTGTCGCCGAAGAGCTCGTTGGCCAGCGCCGGGATGGGCCGCGGATCGAAGAGGACGAAGCCGTCGAAGGCCACGGCCCGGTAACGGCTCCCTGGCGCCGCGCTGGCCAGCGCCGGCCGCAGCAAGGCGGCTCCCGCGATGGCGGCCAGTCGCCCGATGAGCTGCCGGCGGGTGGTTGGATCGCTCATGATTGATGGTGCGGCCATAAGCCCCTCCTGGTTACAGGCCCACGCAACCCCGGAAACCCGGCGGCATCTTCGCTGCCATGCGGATCCTTGCCATCTCCGGTAGCTTGCGCGCCCATTCCTCGAATACGGCGCTCCTGCAGGCCGTCTCGCGCATCGCGCCGGCCGGAATGGATCTCGTCCTCTTCCAGGGGCTCCGCGAGCTTCCTCACTTCGATCCCGATCTCGACGCCGAGGGGCTGATGCCTCCCCCCGCGGTGGCCCGGCTGCGCGAGCAGGTGTCGGCGGCGGACGGACTGATCATCTGCAGCCCGGAATACGCCCACGGCGTTCCCGGGGCCCTGAAGAACGCCCTGGATTGGCTCGTCTCCGATCCCGACTTCGTGGGAAAGCCGGTCCTCCTCTGGAACGCGTCGGCCGCCGGCGGCGAGTACGCCCAGTCCTCCCTTCTCGAGACCCTGCGGACGATGTCCGCCCGGGTGCTCGAGGAGGCCTGCCTGCAAGAACCTTTCTTGAAGAAGAAGCTCGTGCCGGGCGGCCAGCTTCCGGAAGAGGCGGCGCGCGCGGTCCGCTCCAGCCTTCTGGCGCTGGCCGGAGCGGCCTCAGGCGCGAAGGCGCGGGCGGGCCAGTAGCCGGCGGCCCAGGTAGATGCCGAGGAGCGCCGCGGCCAGGGCGGGAAGCAGGTGCCAGAGGAAGAGATGGAGCGGGTCCTCCCTGGCGCAGACCCAGCGCGTGCCCAGCAGCGCCAGGGAGCCGGGGGAAAGGAGCGCGAACCATCCCGTCCAGCCCGGGCTGAGCGGCGCCGCCTTGCGCAGCATGGAGAAGCCCATGAGCGAGGGCGCGAGGCCGAGAAGGAGCAGCTTCACCGCGCAGGAGAGTCCGGCGATCGAGATCGGAGCGGGGGGAAGAGCGCAGGCGGAACGACCGCAGGCGATGCAGCAGCCCCAGAGCAAGAGGCCCCCCAAAGGGAGCATCCGCGCGGCCGCGCCCCGGTCGCTCCCCGGTACACTGAGCTGGAACGCGGCCCTGGCGGAGAGGACGAAGACCAGGAGGAGCAGGGCGTTGGCGCGGAGGAAGGCCGGGTCGCGGATCGCTCCGGCCAGATCCGGCCTGGCCCCCAGGGCGAACGTGCCGGCGCAGACGCAGGCGAGGGCGAAGATCGTCCAGAGCGCGGATCGCCATCCAAGGCCGGGCAGGCGGCGCACCGGCGTGAGCCCGTTCACCAGCGATCGGACGACCTCTTCAGTCTCCATGGGCCGGCCCCATCAGCTTGCGCAAGAGGTTGTAGCCCCGGTGCGCGGTCACCTTCACCGACGATTGCGAGAGACCTGTCTTCTGCGAGATCTCCGCCACCGAGAGGCCCTCGAACTTGAGCATCCGGATGATCTCCCGCTGCCTGAGCGAGAGCAGCCCCAGGGCCTGGCGCAGGAGCCAGGCCGGCGTCCCCCGCTGCACGGTGGCATCGGCTGCAGCCACCTCTTCCCATCCCTCGCCGCCCGGGACCTCGTTCTCCCCCCGGCGCCGCTGCTTGTGGAGGAAGTCGAGCAGGCGGTGCCGGGCGATGGCGTACATCCAGGGGAGGAACGGGCGCGCCGGATCGTAGGTGTGACGGTCGCGGTGGATGGAGAGCAGCGTCTCCTGGGTCACGTCCTCGACCGCGTCCAGCTGGCGCACTTCCCGCAGCGCGTATCCGCGCACCAGGTCGGTCACGGAGACGAGGAGCTCCTGGTAGGCCTGGCGATCGCCATCCTGCGCCTTCCTCATCAGCTCCGAGAGCTGGCGATCGCGGCCCACATCGCTGATGCGCGCGGAAGGGCGATCCGGTTACGGCCCCCCTCTTTTTCTTGCCCTGTAACCGGACTCGGCGCGTCCCCGCACCTGTCCGCAAGGAAAGCGAGGCTGGCATGGCGACGCGAGGGTGGGTGGCACGCCTGCAGATGGAGGATGGGTGGGCGCTCGTCCCGCTCAGGCTGATGGTGGGCTTCGGTTTCGCGGCCCACGGGTACGCGAAGCTGGCGCGCGGTCCGGGGATGTTCGCCCCGATCGTCGCCGCCCTGGGCCTGCCGGCGCCCCTGATCACCGCCTGGGCGACCTCGCTCCTCGAGTTCACCGGCGGGATCCTCCTCATGCTGGGAGCGTTCGTCGTTCCTCTCAGCGTTCCTCTGGCCGCGATCATGTTCACCGCCATGCTCGGGGTGCACCTGCGCTACGGGTTCTCCTCGATCCGGCTGAAGGCGCTGAGCGGAGCGGGCGCGGAGTTCGGGCCGGTGGGCTACGAGCTGACCCTTCTCTATCTCGCCGCCATCCTCAGCCTCGCCCTGGGCGGCCCCGGCCCGCTCTCGGTGGACCGATTGCTTCTGCGGAAGCATGAACAAGGAGGACCGACGTGACGAAGGGGAAAGTGGTTGCCGTCCTGGCCGCACTGACCGGCTGCGCAGGCGCCGGAAGCTTCACCATGAACAGCGCCGACACTCCCGCCGGCCACTGGGACGGGTCGATCGGCCGCGACGGCTGGACGCGCCCGCTCTCGCTCGACATCGAGCGCGAGGGGGAGACGTGGCGCGGCCGCTGGACCTCGCTGCAGCAGGGGCCGGGCATCGCGCTCCAGCAGCTCGAGGTCCGGGGTGGCGAGGTGCTCTTCGAGACCAACACCTTGCGCTTCAGCGGGCGGGTGACGGGGGACAAGCTCTTCGGGACGGTGACCGATCTGCCCGCGGGCGGGCCGGCGGGGGAGTTCGCCCTCACCCGGGAAGACCCCAACAAGTACTCGGACGAGTAGGGGTGTCCGGTGCGGCTGAACCACGTCACGATCGCCGTGGCCGACCTGGAACGCTCCCTGACCTTCTACCGGGCGCTCGGGCTCGTCCAGATCGTGCACGCGCCGCCGCGCTACGCCCGTTTCCGCATGCCGGACGGCGACGCGACCTTCTCGGTGGAGGTGACCGGGGAGGCCGCATCGCCGTCGGGCGTGGTGCTCTTCTTCGAATGCGACGCGCTCGACCAGTCCGTGGCGGCGCTGGAGGCGCGGGGCCTGCGCTTCGAGCAGCCGCCCAGTGACATGTTCTATCTCTGGCGCGAGGCGCGGCTGCGCGATCCGGACGGCTACCAGGTGAGGCTGTATTTCGCGGGAAGGA
>DATKAG010000193.1:0-6417 GCA_035498355.1 Myxococcales bacterium
TGGCCATGGCCAAGGAGACCAGCGCCTCCACCACCTGGGGGCTGAACTCGGCGCCCAGGCCCTGGGTGTCGATGGAGGCCTTCTCCTCGAATCCCCTTCCGATCTGCAGGCGCACCACCGTGTCCGGCAGGCGGGAGCCGGTGCGCCCGGTGAGGCAGAGCACGTCCTCGCCGTCGCGCAGCGCATCGGCGGTGACCGCCGCTACCAGCGCCACCTTCACCTTCTCGATCCGCGAGTAGTCGTACGGTGGGACCGTCACGCACCTGTAGCCCTTGGTGCGAAGGTTCTGGGCCAGCTGCTCCTCGGTGACGGCGTAGATGATCTTCTTCTTCAGGGGCCGCCCGCGCAGGTCGTCCTTGGAGAGGGGGACGTCGGTGACCATCAGCAGGTGGTCCACGGCCGGCCGCGCGGCCAGGCTGAGGATGCTGCGGAGGAACTCCCGGTCGAGCTTGCTGTCGGGCATGTACGGTTCGCCTTGACGGGACCCTAACGGGTTCCTAGTATTCCGCCTCTTTTTTGCCTCGGCCCTTACGCCGGAGCGACCAAACCATGTCACCGAGTCGGGCAGCAGCGTTGCGCGGGGGCAGCACCTTGAACCAGAAGGACTTGAAGCGCTTCAAGAAGATCCTCGAGGAGTCGAAGAAGAACCTCCTGCTCAGCGCCCGCAAGACGCTCAGCGAGGAAGCCGCCTTCGACACCGACGATCTCCCCGACGAGATCGACCTGGCCTCGTCGGAATACACGCAGAGCATGGTGTTCCGGCTGCGCGACCGCGAGAAGTTCCTGCTGAAGAAGATCGACGACGCCCTGGCGCGGATCGAGAACGGCACCTTCGGCACTTGCGAGATCTGCGAAGAGGAGATCTCCGTCAAGCGCCTGGAGGCGCGGCCGGTGACCACCATGTGCATCCGCTGCAAGGAAGAGCAGGAGAAGCAGGAGAAGTCGTTCGGTTAGTGCCGGTTCGGGGCGATCGCGCAGCTCGCCTCGGTGTATTCAGGCAACAGCTCCCGCATGGGGTCGTCCCCGCAGGCCGGGCACCCCGGATCGCGCGCGTACTTCACCTCGCGGAACTTCTGCTCCAGGGCGTCGTAGAGGAGCAGCCGCCCCACCAGCGGCTCTCCGCGCCCGAGCAGGAGCTTCACCGCCTCCACCGCCTGCACCAGCCCGATGATCCCCGGCAGCACCCCCAGCACTCCCGCCTCCTGGCAGGAAGGCGCCAGCTCGGGCGGCGGCGGCTCGGGGAAGAGGCAGCGGTAGCACGGCCGCCCGCCCCCGGGCACGAAGGTGGTGGCCTGCCCGTCGAAGCGGAAGATCGACCCGTGCACGTTGGGCTTCTGCAGGAGCACGCAGGCGTCGTTCACCAGGTAGCGGGTGCCGAAGTTGTCCGAGCCGTCCACGACCAGGTCGTACCTGGCGAACAGCTCCAGGGCGTTGTCGCGCTGCAGCCGCAGCCGGTGCTCGTCCACCGCCACGTCCGGGTTGAGGGCTTGCAGCGTCTTTCTCGCCGACTCCGTCTTGGGCATGCCCACCCGGTCGGTGGTGTGGAGGATCTGCCGCTGGAGGTTCGACTCGTCGACCACGTCGTCGTCGATGATCCCCAGCCGCCCCACGCCCGCCGCCGCCAGGTAGAGGGCCGTAGGCGATCCCAGGCCGCCCGCGCCGATCAAGAGCACCTTCGACTTGAGCAGCCTCGCCTGGCCCGCCTCGCCCACTTCGGGGATGAGCAGGTGCCGGCTGTAGCGCGCCCGCTGCGCCTCGCTCAGCTTGACCGGCATCTCGACCGGCAGCCCGGCGTCCTTCCAGGCGGAGAAGCCGCCCGACATGCTGCGCACGCGCGTATACCCCATCTCGCGCAGGGTCTTGCCGGCCAGGAGCGATCGGGTGCCGCCCCCGCAGTAGAGGACCACGTCCGCGCCGCGATCGGGCAGCACCTCCTCGATGCGCAGCTCGAGGAACCCGCGGGGGACGAGCCTGGCGCCCGGGAGCATGCCCGCGTCGGCCTCCTGCTTCTCGCGCACGTCGAGGATCGCGGGCCGGGGCGACTGCCGCGACAGCTCCTGCGGCGTCACCTCCGGCACGTTGATGCGCGCGTCCTTGAGCAGCTCCGATTTCGTCTTCATGCTCTGCATCTTAGCTCATAGCGCAGCGCGTCAGGCGGGTTGTCCGCTACCCGACCGCTGCGCATCGTGTTTTCCACAGGAGGGGGGATGCACGAGCCTTCGCCGGGTTCCATCCTGCGCCGCGCAGGGCCGCTGATGCTCGCCCGCCTCGGCGTAGCGGCCACCACCTTCGCCATCCCCATGGTGCTGGCGCGGGTGCTGCTGCCGGCCAGCTATGGGACGTTCAAGCAGGCCTGGCTGCTCTCCAACACGCTCTACCTGGTCCTGCCCCTCGGCCTGAACCAGAGCCTCGTCTACTTCGTCCCCCGCGAGCCGGAGAAGAAGCGACTCTGGGAGTCGCACGCCCTCTTGCTCACCACTCTCTTGGGAGGGCTCGCAGCCCTCCTGCTGCTGGCCCTGGGACCGCTCGCCGCCTCGGCCTTCCACAACCCGGAGCTGTCCCGGCTGATGCCGCTGGTGGCGGCTTGCACGGGCCTGAAGCTCGCGGCCTCCTCCTTCGACCTCGCCTGGATGGCGGAGGGCCGCATCAAGGAGAGCGCCCTGGTGCGCATCCTCTCGGAAGGCTTCTACACGCTCTGCCTGCTCGCGGGCGCGCTCGCCGCGCGGTCGGTGACGGGGGCCTTCATCGGGGTGGCCGTAGCCACCTTCGCCAAGGCGCTGGCCTGCTGGATCGCCCTGGCCGGCCCCGGTCTCGAGATCTCCGCCCCCGAGCTGCGCCGGCAGCTCTCCTACGCGCTGCCCTTCGGCGCCGCCTTCGCCCTGGTGATTCCCCAGCAGCAGTTCCACAGCTACCTGGTGAGCGCCAGCGTCACCGCCGCCGCCTTCGCCGTGTACAGCGTGGGCTGCTTCCAGCTCCCCATCATCGACATGCTCTACACGCCGATCTCGGAGATCCTCCAGCTGGGGATCGCCGAGCACGACGCCCGGGGCGACGGCCGGGGCGGGCTCCGCCTCTTCCGCGAGGCGGTGGCCCGGCTCTCCTTCGTCTTCGTCCCCACCATGGTCCTGTTGGGGATCGCGGCGCCGCTCTTGATCCGCTTCCTCTTCACCGACCGCTACCTGGGCGCCGTCCCCATCTTCCGCCTGGCCATCGTCTCCATCCCCATGTCCGCCCTGCCCCTGGAAGGGGTGATGCGCGCCCGCGCCCAGAACGGCTTCATGCTCCGCGTCAGCGTGCTCAAGGTGGCGCTGACGGTGCCCCTGGCCTGGGGCGGGCTGCGGCTCTTCGGGCCCATCGGGGCGCTGGGCGGATGGATCTGCGCGGAGGAGAGCTGCCGGCTGATCCTCTTGCGCCGCGCCGCGCGGCTCTTCGGGACCGGCGTGCTGGGGACCCTTCCCCGCGAGCTGTGGCTGCAGGCCTGCGCGGCGGCCGTCGCGGCCGGGCCGGGGGCGCTGGTCCTCCACTTCCTCGGAGGGCCGCTCTTGATCCGGCTCTTGATCATCGGACTGGTCTTCGGCGTCGCGTACCTGGCCGGGCTGCGCGCGCTGGGCGTCTTGCCCCCGGTGCGATCGTGGGTGCCTTCGAAGAGGCTTTTGCCCTTGGAGATGCGGGAGGCGGCGTAGATGCGAGTGGCGTACGTCAATTACGGCAAGCAGAGCGGTGTGACGGCGAACGTGACCCGGGCGCTGCAGGCGTTGGGCCACCGGGTGATGCCGGTCGATCCCACCGGCGTGCTGGCGCTGCGCGATCCGCGCACGAAGCTGCCGCGGCCCACCCCGCGGGTGCTGATCTCGGTGGCGGCGAGCGCGCTGCGGCACGGCCCCCAGCTCATGCACCACCGGTGGAACACGGTGTATGCGTTCGACCAGCACACCCGGAGCGCGGGCCGGCTGCTGGAGGAGCTGGCCGAGCCGCCGGAAGTGGTGCTGCAGAACGGCGCGCTCTTCGCCCCGGGCCGCGGCTCGACGTTCCCCTATGTGCTCCTGCTGGACAACACCTGCCTTCTGGCGGAGCGGCAGCCGCCGGTGCCCGAGGCGGACATCGGGCCGCACATCGAGTTCGGGAAGGCCTGGCTCGAGCGGGAGCGCGACGCTTACCAGCGGGCGGCGGCCATCGCCACCTTCTCCCGGCTGGTGCGCGACTCCCTGGTGGAGGACTACGGCGTGCCTCCGGCGTGCATCCAGGTGGTGGGAGCGGGAGCCAACCTGGTGCCCGCATCCGAGCCGCGGCGCGAGGACGATGGGCGCACGCTGGTGTTCGTGGGCAAGGACGGGTGGAGGCGCAAGGGAGGGCCGGTGTTGCTGGAGGCATTCAAGATGCTCCGCAGGTCCTGGCCGGACCTGCGGCTGCTGCTCGCCGGCCCCACCGAGGCGATCGACTGCCCGGAAGGAGTGACCAACCTGGGCATGGTGCCGTTCGAGGAGGTGGAGCGACTGCTCTCGCAGGCCACGGTGTTCGCGCTTCCCACGCTGCGCGAGCCGTTCGGAATCGCCTACCTGGACGCGATGATCTGGAAGGTCCCTTGCGTGGGAACGCAGGTGGGAGCCGTGCCGGAGATCCTGGCGGACGCGGGACTGTGCGTGCCGCCGGCGGATGCGCCGGCGCTCGCCTCGGCGATCGGGGCCCTGCTCTCGGATCCGGCCCGGCGGAAGGCGATGGGCGCGGCGGGGCGCAAGCGCGTGCTGGAGGAGGGCTACCTCTGGCCGGAGGTGGGCAAGAAGCTCTCGGCGATCCTCGAGGTGGCGTCGACCCGGAGGCGGGCAGCGTAGCGTCCCAGCGGCCTGCATCTGCCGGCGGCGCAGCAGGAACAGGCCCAGCACCGGCACGGCCAGCCAGAGGGACTGAGCGCCGCTGCTCGAGCAGCCTCCGCTGGGGAAGCCGGCCGCCGACGGCTGATCGGTCGTGACCGGGTTCGGATCGGTGGTGGTGCAGGCGGTGGTGGCGCAGGTCCCCGTGCCCGGATCGCTCGACCCGCCGTTGCCGGTGGCCGGCGGGGTATCCTTGCCCAGCGCGTGCAGGATGAGCGCGGCCAGCTCGGCGCGCGCGTCGTCCAGCGCCGCCGGCGTGCTGGTCGCCTGGTACGTCTTGGGGAACACGCCCTGGGCGATGGCCTTGGCCTGCTCGCCCGCGCCCAGCTTCTTCGCCAGGTTGAGCAGCTCGTAGTCCTCCATGCCGTCGCGGATCTCCTTCAGCCGCAGCGACTCCACCGGGATCTCCGTGGACCCGCCGATCTTCGCCGGCGTGCCCGGGTAGAAGAGGGTGCCGTCCCCGGTGCCGCCGAAGGCGGTCTGGTTCGTCCAGGGATCCCCGCTGAAGTACGCCATGGTGATCTCGTAATAGAGCTCGCCCGTCATGTCGTAGGTGAAGGAGAGCCACTCCATGGCGCGGTTGCGGGTGGCGTCGGAGTCGACGGCGTAGGTGGGCCAGCCCGTCTCGCCCGAGCCGTCCAGGCCGCCCCCCACGCCGCTGCAGCCGAAGGACATGCAGCTCTGGTACCACCAGGCGTTGGCGGCGAAGCGGCTGCGCTGGCTGCCGGCGAGCGCGGTTCCCGGCTTGCCTTCGACGAAGTTGATCACCGGCACGAAGATGTCGATGCCGCTCACGCCCTGGGCCTGCGCCTCCCAGGTGGTGGTGGTCACCAGCGTGGGCACCGCGGGATCGCCCGCCCGCACCTCGGCGACGCGTCCGGGGATGTCGGACCACTGGCAGGTGAGGGGCGGCTCGTCGCAGACGTAGTCGAAGAGGGTGGTGTCGCCCCAGCCCCTGGCCTTGAAGTGCTTCGACCAGGCGGAGACCACCGCCGCCTTGGTGGCGCCGTTCACGGATACCGAGGTGAGCTTCGCCCCCGGCAGGCGGGTAGGGGCGCTGCCGTCGAGGAAGGGGCCGGCGTACGTGTCGAAGTCGCCCCAGTTCTCGTTGCCCGAGGGGTCCACGGTGGCGGTGAAGTACGGCTGGTGGATGCTGACGTGGTTGTCCAGCGCCGCCTGCACGTAGCGCGCGCGCAGCTTCAGGTCGTTGACCCCGCCGCCGCAGCCGCCGTCGCCGTGGCCCATGCAGGGGCCGTTCCAGGCCATGCCGAAGGCGGTGCGCAGGGTGGAGGTGGAGGGGACGTCGAAATCCCAGACCGTGAGCTCGACCGGGACGTCCTGGGTGACGCCGCCGCTCACCTGCAGGGTGCCGGTGTACTTGCCCGCCGGCGTGCCCTGGGGGGCGTGGATGTCCACCAGCACCGCGCGGCTCTCGTTGGCCGGGACGTCGAAGGGGAAGGCGTTGCGCTTCTCGCCCGCGATGGGATCGGTGTCCGGGACCAGCGCGTCCGGCCAGACGCCGGCGGCGCCGTCGCCGCCGGTGGGCGAG
>DATKAG010000194.1:0-2478 GCA_035498355.1 Myxococcales bacterium
CGCACCTCCCGGTACCTCGTCCAGGAGTTCGGCCGCGAGCCCACCCCCGAGGAGATCGCCGAGCGGATGGACTTCTCCCTGGACAAGGTCCGCAAGGTCCTGAAGATCGCCAAGGAGCCCATCTCCCTGGAGACGCCCATCGGCGAGGAGGAGGACAGCCACCTGGGCGACTTCATCGAGGACAAGGCCATCACCTCCCCCTCCGACGCGGTGATCAACATGAACCTGGCCGAGCAGACCCGGAAGGTGCTGGCCACCTTGACGCCGCGCGAGGAGAAGGTGCTGCGCATGCGCTTCGGCATCGGGGAGAAGTCCGACCACACCCTGGAAGAGGTGGGCCAGGACTTCGAGGTCACCCGCGAGCGGATCCGGCAGATCGAGGCCAAGGCGCTGCGCAAGCTGCGCCACCCCAGCCGCTCCAAGCGGCTGCGCAGCTTCGTGGAAAATTAGAAATCCTTGAAGGCTGCTTCCGCTTTCGCGGAAACAGCCAGCAAAAGCATAGGCGCAAAGCGGCCTTCGGCCGCAGCGCCTAGAACCCGAAACCCACCCCGCCGTGCACCGACCAGTGCGGGGTGAAGTTGCTGGTGGTGAAGATGATGTTCCCCGCCACGCTGAAGTTGAGGAAGTCGGCGCGCTGCTCGAAGCCGAAGCCCAGGCCGGTCCAGAGGCTGCTGCCGGCGGCATTGACCTGCGACGTGCTTTGATCGGCCCCGCGGTTGACGCGGGTGTTGCCGGCGATGAAGAGCTCACCGAGGAAGTGCGTCCCCCCCTCGCCGAAGAAGTGGCGCGCGGAGAGGCCGATCTGGGCGCCGGGAAAGCCGCCTCCCGCCCCCAGCTCGAAGGCGTCCTGGGGGTCGACCAGGTAGCTGAGGCAGCCGCCGACGTAGCCGAAGGGGGCGAACTCGTTGCCCGCCTCCAGGCGCACCACGAAGGTGGGCTGGTAGCCGGCCTCGCGCTGGCTCCCGTGGGAGAGATCGACCTCGTCGGCGAGCGCAAGGGAGGGGGCGAGGAGGAGCAGCAGGGCGAGCGGTCGCACCCGGGCAGTATCGCCCCGCCGGTGGGCCGCACGCCACCGACCGGGGTACTGTGTGTGCCCCGGGGCCCGTAGCTCAACGGTCAGAGCATCCGGCTCATAACCGGTCGCATGCAGGTTCGACTCCTGCCGGGCCCACTCCCTTTATGCGTTGTGGAACGCGCCGCCCCCGCCAAGCGTTGACATCTCGCGGTCCAGGGGCGAAAAAGCAGGCCCCTCAGGGAGGCGAACGTTGTCGCGAGAGAAGCTGAAGGCGCTCGAAGCACTGCAGCAGATCGACCTCAGGATTCGCGATCTCACGGCTGAAGCCGAGAAGCACCCCGCCCGCCTCCGGCAGATCGAGGGGGAGCGGAACCAGGCCAAGACGCAGCTCGACCTCATCCGGGGCCGCCTGGCGGACAACGAGCGTGCCCGGCGGCAGAACGAGCAGCTCCTGCAGATGGAGAAGGACAAGGTGCGCAAGTGGGAGTCGCGGCTCAACGAGCTGAAGACCCCGCGGGAGTACGCGGCCCTGGCCCGGGAGCTGGACATCGCCAAGAAGACCAACATCACCGCCGACGAGGAGATCAAGCGCCTGGCCGGCGAGTACGGGGATCTCAGGAAGCAGGTGGAGGGCGCGGAGCAGGCGCTGGGCGAGAAGGAGGCGGTGGTGGCCCGGGAGGGCGCGGAGATCAAGGGCGTGCTCGCCGGGCTGCAGGGGCGGATGGGAGAGCTGGAGACGGAGCGGCAGCGGCTGGTGGAGCAGTGCGACCGCTCGCTGGTGGGCAAGTACGAGCGGATCCGCAAGCAGCGCGGCGGGCTGGCGGTGGTCCAGGTGGTGGGAGGGACCTGCAAGGGCTGCCAGCGCAACATCCCCCCGCAGATGGCCAACCAGCTGCTCACCGGCAGCGAAATCCTCACCTGCCCCAACTGCCACCGCTTCATCTACGCCGCCGAGGAGCCGCAGGCCGCGGCCAACGTGTAACAGGGGCCGGTCCGGGCGTAGGATGCGCTACCGGTGATCGTCACCCCTGCGCAGCTCCTGCTCGCCATCGCCGAGCACGAAAGCCTCGAGGAAACCTGCCAGGCCCTGGGGCTGACGCGGGAGGCCGCCCGCAAGCTCCTGCGCGGGGCGGCGCTGCAGCTCCAGCAGGAGAAGCTGCCCCTGGCCGAGCCGCCCAAGGCGCCGGCGGCAGGCCGCACGGTGATGGTCTATTCGGACGGAGCGGCGCGGGGGAACCCGGGGCCGGCCGGGGCGGGAGCGGTGCTCACCGACGCCGGGGGCGCGGTCATCGCCCGCCTGGGCCGCTTTCTCGGCCACCAGACCAACAACGTGGCGGAGTACGAGGGCCTCTTGCTCGGGCTCGAGCACGCGCGCGAGCTGGGCTACCGGCAGGTGGAGGTGCGCGCCGACTCGCAGCTCCTCATCCGCCAGCTCAAGGGCGAGTACGCGGTGCGCAACGCCG
>DATKAG010000195.1:0-8201 GCA_035498355.1 Myxococcales bacterium
CCGCGCAGAGGATGGGCACGTGGAAGCCGTAGTGCTTGGTCAAGTAGCCCGAGGCGCCCGGGCCGATGAGGAAGCCGATGCCGAAGGCGATGCCGATGATGGCGAAGGCCTTGGCCCGCTCCTTGGGGGCGGTGACGTCGGCGATGTACGCCTGGGCGATGGAGAGGTTGCCGGCGGTGAGCCCGTCGATCACCCGGGCGAAGAAGACGACGAGGAGGTTGGGGGCGGAGGCCAGGACCAGAAAGCCCGCGAAGGTCCCCATCTGGCTGGCGAGGAGCACGGGCTTGCGCCCCAGGTGATCGGAGATCTGGCCCAGCACCGGCCCGGCCACCAGCTGGCAGAGGGCGTACGTGCTCACCAGCAGCCCCACCACCGCCGGCCCCGCGCCGAAGTGCTCCGCGTAGAAGGGGAGCAGCGGGAACATGATGGTGAGCCCGAGGACGTCCACCACCACGATGAGGAAGATGGGGAGGAGCGGCGATCTCATCGCAGGCCGGCGAGCCTTCCGCAGGCCTCTTCCAGCACCGCGTCGTCCTTGGCGAAGCAGAAGCGCAACAGGCGCTCTCCCTCGGGCCCGCGGTAGAAGGCGCTGCCGGGCACCGAGGCTACCTTGGTGGCCTCGAGCAGGTGCATGGCCGCCTCGCGCGAGGTGGGGAACCCCAGCCGGCCGCAGTCGGCCAGCACGTAGTAGGCGCCCTGGGGAACGATGGGCGGCAGCCGGGCCTCGCGGAGCGCGGCGCAGATCAGGTCGCGCTTCTTCTGGTACCCCGACTGCAGCTCGTCGAAGTAGCTGCGGGGCGCGTCGAATCCCTTGGCCGCCCCGAGTTGCAGGGGAGTAGGCGCGCAGACGTAGTAGAGGTCGTTCACCAGGGTGATGGCCCGGGTCATCTCCGCGGGGGCGAAGGTGTAGCCCAGCCGCCAGCCGGTGATGCTGAACGTCTTCGAGAGCCCCATGATGGTGACGGTGCGATCGGCGAGGCCCGCGATCGACGCGGGCGAGACGTGCGCGCGGCCGTCGTAGCGGATGTACTCGTAGATCTCGTCGGTGATCACCAGGAGGTCGCGCCGCCGGGCGACGCGGGCGACCAGGGCAAGCTCCTCGCGGGAGAACATCTTCCCGCTGGGGTTGCTTGGCGTGCAGACGACCAGCGCGCGGGTGGACTCCGTGATCGCCGCCTCCAGCGCCTGCTCCCGCAGGGCGAAGTCCGGCGGGGAGAGGGTGACGAACTGGGGAACCAGGCCGGCCACCAGCGCGGCGTTCAGGTGGTAGCCGTAATAGGGTTCGAAGAGGAGGATGCCGTCGCCCGGGTCGAGCAGGGCGTGGATGGCGGCGGTGTACGCCCCGCTGGCGCCCACGGTGACGCAGATCTCGCTCAGGGGATCTGCCCGCAGCCCGTTGTCCTGCGAGAGCTTGCGGGCGATCGCCTCGCGCAGCTCCCGGGCGCCCTCGGGGAAGGAGTAGGTGCTGCGGTTCTCGCGGATGGCGGCGATGGCGCCGTCCCGCACCGGCGCGGGGGTGGGCAGGTCGCAGATCCCCTGGCCCAGGTTGATCCCGGAGATCCGCTCGCACTCGCGTGTCATGCGGCGGATGTCGGACTGGGCCAGATCCTGGACGCGCTTGGCGATGCGCATGAGGAGCGCAGACTACTACGGGGCCAGCGGATCCTGCAGCGGCGGACCGCCGGCCAGGTCGCGAAGCGTTTCCACCAATACGTCCAGGCCGCGCTCCAGGTCGACCAGGGCGACCTTCTCGTCCACGTCGTGGCCCGGATAGGGCTTGCCGGGGAACCACATCCCGTAGGCGATGGCGTTGGGGATCCGCCGCGCGTAGGTGCCTCCCCCGGAGATGGCCGGCGGGGCCCGCTTGCCGGTGGCGCGCGCGTAGTCGTCCATCAGCCGGCGCACCAGCTTCGCCTGGGGATCGAAGATCAGCGGCTCGTCGCCGAAGTAGAATTCGCCCGGCTCCAGCCTGGGGGAGAACCTGCGCACCTCCTGGTAGAGCCGATCGCGGGACTGCGCCCCGGTGAGGGGCGGAGGGCGGCGCAGGTTGATCACCAGCGCCAGCCGGCCGCCCAGGTGCGGCTCCTTGCGCACCGTGGCCACGTTCACCGTCCATCCGCCCCAGTCCGGCGCCGCCAGCTTGTCCAGCCCCAGGGCGATGCCGCTGGTGTCCGCGCCGGCGTGCGCGGCGAAACCGAGGAGGTCGGCGAGCGCGCAGTCGGGAAGCTCGGCGGCGCTCAGCCGCGCGAGCGAGACCAGCGCGTTGCGCCCACCCTCGACGTTCATGCCGGAGTGCGCGGAGCGGCCGTGCACGATCACGTCCAGCCGGTCGCCGCGCCGGGCAAGCTCCAGCCGGGTGCCGGGGAGGGGCGTGCCCGCGCGCAAGCGTTCCTCCAGCGCGTCCCAGGCGAGCGGACCTTCGCGCCAGCGAAGCGTCAGCCGGGCGCGATCGGGGACGATGCTGGGCGCGAGGCCCGCGTCGATCTCCTCGATCGTCCAGGGCTTGCCGCTCCCGCCGTCCAGGTCCTTGGGGAAGACCGCCAGGCCGTCCCAGGCCTTCTCTCCCACCACCGCCGGGAACTCCGCGTCGAGCACCAGGCTGTAGGCGGGCGGGGCGTGCGAGGCCAGGTAGATGCCCATGTCGGTCGATCCGCTCTCCTCGTCGCTTCCCACCAGCAGGCGCACGGTGTGCGTGCGGGGCAGGTCGCGGATGGCCTGCATCGCCAGCAGCGCCTGCACCAGCGGCCCCTTGTCGTCGGCCGCTCCGCGCCCGTAGACGAACCCGGAGCGGGAGACGCCGGCGAACGGCGGCGCAGTCCACTGCGCCTCGTCCACCGGCTGGACGTCGCCGTGGACCACCAGGCCCAACACGGGCGCTCCCGGGGGACCGGGAAGCTCGATCTCCGTCACCGGACCCGCGTCGCGCGCCACGAGGCCCAGGGAGGCGGCCGTCTGCAAGAGCCAGCGCTGCTGGTCCGTGCGCGCCTGCCCGTCGCCCGCCACGGTGGGGAAGCGGATGACCTCGAGCAACAGCGGCTCCAGCCGCGATCGATCGGGGCGCGGGCGCGGGGCGCTGGCGCAGGCGGCGGCAGCGAGGAGCAAAGCAGTGCGCATGGGCGGCAGACACTACCCTGCTGCCGCGACGCGGGCGAGGGCGGATTGCACCACCCGAAGTTGCCAGGCGAGGCGCCGCGCCGGCTCGCTGGCGCCGCTCTCGTCGAAGGGAGGGAGCGAGGCCGGCGCCTCGCCGGCCTCGGCCGCGTCGGCCAGCGCGCGCAGCCCTTCCTCCAGCGGCCCGGTGCGCGCCGCGTCCTCCGGCTCCGAGGCCAGCGCCGTGATCGACGCGCTCAAGCGCCGGGCGAGCGCGACCAGAGCCATCAGCGGCTCCAGGCGGCCGGCCGGCGGGGCCTCGCCGGTCAGCCGCTGCAGGGCCGCCTCGGCGTTGGCGGCGGCGAGGCCGATCTGCCGCCGGGCCGCTGCCGCCGGCTGCTCGCGGCGGAGGATGGCCTTCAGGTAGGCGAGATTCGCCCGCAGGACGGCGGCGATGAGCGCGGGCATCCGATCGAGCTCGCGCGTGGGCCAGAGGGTGAGCGCGCCCAGGAGCGCCAGGGCGCCCCCCAAAAGGGTGTTGAGGATGCGCACCCGGGTGAGGTGCGCCCCTCCCGCGCTCGCTTCGGCGAGGAGCACGAACACCGGCGTCACCAGCGCGGCGAAGGCGGCGTAGTTGATCCGGCGGATGGCCACGCCGCAGCAGGCCATGGCGAAGAGCACGGGCCCCACCAGGAGCGGCTGGCGGAGGTAGCGCGCCATCAGCGCCGCCGCCATCCCCCCGATCACCGTCCCTCCCACGCGTTGCAGCGCGCGGCGCACGGTGGCGACCGCGTGCGGCTGCAGGACGATGACCGCCGTCACCGTCACCCAGTAGCTGCGGTGCAGGTGCAGCGCGGCGGCCAGGAGCCCCGCGGCGGTGGCCACGATCGCCACCCGCAGGGCATGGCGCAGCTCCGCGGAGGCGCGGCCCAGCGTGTCGCGGAGCGAAGGCGGGTGCTCATGCAGTCCCACCGGGCCGGCGATGGAGGGCCCCTTGCCGCCCCGCGCCAGCGCCTTGGCCGAGGCCAGCGCCTGGCCGATCTCGCCGCGCACGCGCTGCAGCAGAGGCGAAAGCTCGCCGTCCAGGGAAGCCCCCGGCAACCCGACCTCCGGCGCCTTTCCCTCCTCCGCGACCGAGGAGGCCAGCGCGCGCTGCGCCCGGCCCAGCCCGGCAAGGATCCCGGCCGCCTCCGCGGGCAGCCCTTCCTTTCCCTCGGCGCGGGCGCGCAGCGCCTCGATCAGGGCGGCCAGGTCGCCGAGGAGCAGCTCGGCGATCTCGTAGAGGACCAGGAGCTGCAGGCCGCGCGGCGTCTCTCCCTGGTGGCCGGCGCGGGCCAGGCCCAGGGTGCGCCGGGCTCGCTCCAGCTCCTCCCGGGCACGGCGGCGCAGCGGCAAGAGCGTCTCCCCGTCTCCGGGTCCGGCCCGGGGAGCCGCCAGGGCGGCGGCCGCCTCCGCCAGATCGGCGAGCACGTTCCAAACGGAAGCGACCGCCATCCGCACCGGGTAGTAGGGCCGGAAGGGCCAGACGGCGGTGGCGAGCAGCACCGCGAACGCTCCGCCGGCGGCGAACAACTCCGCCCGCAGCATCCCCGCCTCCAGCGGGGCGGGGCTGCCCTGGGTGATGCAGAACTCGATCAGGCAGAGGACCCCGATGCTCGCCGCGGTATCGCCCCGCACGCGCAAAAGGCTGCAGAAGAGGGCGCAGGCGAACAGCGCCGGCGCAGCCAGCCAGGGGGGATGGCCGGTCACGCCCCCCAGCACCGTGGCCAGCGATCCGGCCAGGGCGAAAGCGATCATCGCCTCCGCCCGCGCCCGGTAAGGGCCGCCGGGATCGGCGATCATGGTGAGCCAGCCGCCCAGGCCCGCCCAGCTCAGCTCGGGGCGGCCCAGGGCCAGGCCGAGGAGGAGGGGAACCGCCATGGCGGTGGCGGCGCGCAGCCCGGCGGCCCACTGCGGGCGCGCCACCTCGTCGAGCGCGAGCGATCCGCGCAAGTGACCGGCGATCCAGGCGCCGACTCGCGAGCTCACGCTTTCCGCAGCACCATCTCCCAGACCCCGGCGGAAGTCTCCCGCGAGGAGATCACCTCGTTCCCCGTCTCCTCCGCGTTGCGTTTGATGTCCGGCACGGCCGGCCGGTGATCGATCACCAGGCGCAGCAGCCCTCCCGGCCCCAGCCGGGAGAGGGCGTACTTCGTCCGGGCCCAGGTGAGCGGGCAGAGCAGGCCGCGCAGGTCCAGCGTCTCCATCAGTGCTCGGCGGCGAGAAGCTCTTCGTACTGCCGGGCGGAGAGCAGGCCCTGGGCCTCGGCGGGGGAGCTCATCTCGATCTCCACCATCCAGCCCTTCTCGTGGGGGTCGTCGTTGATCCCCTCGGGGGCGTCGACCAGCGCCTGGTTCACCTTGGTCACCTTGCCGCTCACCGGGGCGAACAGCTCGCTCACCGCCTTGGTGCTCTCCACCACCCCGAAGGGCTGGCCCTTGCTCACCGCCGCCCCCACCTCGGGGAGCTCGAGGTAAACCACGTCGCCCAGCTGGTCCCTGGCGTAGAGGGTGATCCCCACGGTGGCAGTGTTGCCCGCGATGCGGGCCCACTCGTGCTCCTTGGTGTAGCGCAGGGTCTCAGGATAGCTGGCCATGGAAGCCTTTCTCGAATTGCCAGACGGCGTTCTTGCCGTCGAGGGAGAGGGTGCTGCGGCCGATGCGCTCCACCGACCGGCCGGCGTCGCGGCGCAGGCGCAGGTGGGCGGCGAGGATCCCGGTGGGCGATCCGGCGGCGGCGGTCATGCCCAGGGCGGCGTCCTGCACGCGCAGGGTGCGGGCCTTCCAGCGGGCGAGGTCGTTGGGCGCCAGCGCCACCTCCAGCGCCACCACGTCCTCGAAGAGCCCGTCGTCCCGCTGCCGCAGCTTCCCGCAGGCCGCCGCGTAGCGGGTGAGCGCGTCGGCCCGGGCGATCGCCGGGCGCTCCGGGGGCAGGTCCGGGTGGAAGCCGCGGAAGAAGGCGGGCTCGTACTCCATGGTCCATTCGGTGAGGCCCTCCAGCGACTGCAGCGAGCGGCAGCGGCGGAACCAGGGGACCTCCCCGCGGAAGACCAGGTCGATCCTGGCGGGGGCCATCTCGCGGCCGATCTCCTCCAGCCCGCCCTCCTCCTCCACGCCGTAGGCGATGCCGGTCCTGGCGCCGAACGGGGTGGAGCCGGGATGGAGAAGCTCCAGGTAGGTGCGCTCGCCGTAGAGGTAGAGGCCGGTGTAGGTGGCGTCCTTGCGGACGGTGGTCCGCTTCTCCAGCGCGCCGAAGCGGGAGAGGAGGTCGCTGCTCGCAGCGGCCTCGAACGTCTCCTGGTCGGGGGTGACGTAGAAGTGGTTGAGCAACAGCGGCGTCATCCCTTCACCTTCTCCACGAACGGCGTCTTCACCACCCGCGCCGGCACCGGCTTGCCGCGGATCTCCACCTCGAAGGTGGAGCCTTCCTTGGCGAGCGCGGTGGGGACGTAGGCCAGCCCGATGGGTTCCTTCAGCACCGGGCTCATGGTGCCGCTGGTCACCTCGCCCTTGACCTGGCCGTCCTGCAGCACCGGGTACCCGTGCCGGGCGATGCCCTTGCCGGTGAGCTTGAAGCCGGCCAGCTTGCGCTTCAGGCCCTCCTGCTTCTGGCGGATCAGGGCGGGGGCGCCGATGAAGCCGCCCGGCTTGTCCAGCTTGACGATCCAGCCCAGCCCCGCCTCCAGCGGGGTGTGCTCCTCGTCCATGTCGTTGCCGTAGAGGCGGAAGGCGACCTCGAGGCGCAAGGAGTCGCGGGCGCCCAGGCCGCAGGGGACCACACCCTTCTGCAAAAGCGCGTTCCAGATCTTCCGTGCGCCGTCCGGAGGGCAGAAGACCTCGAATCCGTCCTCGCCGGTGTAACCGGTGCGGGCCACGATGCAGCCCCCCACGCCGGCCACCTCCGCCTCGCGGAAGTGGTAGTAGCCGAGGTCGAGCACGCGCGGCCGGCAGAGCGAGTCCACCAGCGGCGGCGCCGCGGGCCCCTGGACGGCGATCTGCGCCCAGTCGTCGGAGCGCTGCCCCACCTCCACCCCTGCGCCGGCGTGCGCCCGCATCCACTCGAAGTCCTTGCCGCGCCCGCTGGCGTTGACGCAGACGAAGAGCCGCTCGGGGGAGAAGCGGTAGACGATGATGTCGTCGATCACCCCGCCCTGCTCGTTGCACAGAGCGCTGTACTGGGCCTGGCCCTCCTTGCACTTCGAGAGGTCGTTGGTGACCAGGCGCTGCGCGGCCTCCAGCGCGCGGGGGCCCTCCAACGTCAGCTCGCCCATGTGCGAGACGTCGAACATCCCCGCCTTCTCGCGGACGGCGGCGTGCTCCTCCAGGACCCCCTTGTACTGCACCGGCATGTCGAAGCCGGCGAACTCCACCATCCGGGCCGAGGATTCCACGTGTGCTTCGTACAGCGGCGTGCGCAGGGCCACGGCGAAAGCCTCCAGCGGGGCCCGCGAAGCTAGCTTCCGCAGGGTGCGGGCGCAAGCGCAAGTGCGCGCCGTGCGACCACTTCCTCCTCCTGCCGCAGGCGGGGGCGGCCGCCCACCCCGGCGGGCCCGCGAGCACAGGCGCGCCTTTCCGCCTGCGGGCCCGTCGGGCGAAACTGCAAAGCTGCATGGAGCGCGCGCCTCTGGTGTTTCCCATCCGCTTCGCCTCCGGCGACATGGCGGTCCAGACCACCACCCGGGCCCTGAGCGATCGCGGCGTGCTGGTGCGCTGCCTCGAGCCGCCTCCCTCGGGCACCGCCCTGGAGATCCGCCTCTACCTGCCGGGCGCCCGGGAGGCGGTGCTGCTCTCGGGGGTGGTGCGCGAGCACTCCAACGGCGGCGAGCCGGGCTTCTGGGCGGACTTCGTCGAGACCAGCGAGGCGCAGCGCAGGAAGATCGGCGAGGTGATCGCCCGCCGCGAGCGCGCCTCCGAGGCGGTGCCCATCGGGGCCATCGCCCTGCACCCGCACGAGGATCCCCGGCGCGCCTTCCCCCGCTACAACGCGCGCTTCGCCGTCCGCTTCACCGACGTGCAGGACTTCGTCCTGGAGTACGCGGCCAATATCAGCGCCGGGGGCGTGTTCGTACAGAC
>DATKAG010000196.1:0-10113 GCA_035498355.1 Myxococcales bacterium
GGGACACGGGTTCTCCAGCGGCGTCGCACCTGTTGCGCTACCGATGCGCCACTCGCTTGCGGCACGTTCGCAGCCCCTTTTCGTCCTCACGCCGGGCAAACGGGACTGGCACTCCCTTCGCAATGCGGCGGAGCGCCGGACCGATACGGCCGGCAAGGGAGCGCAAGGAGCTGCGATGGAGCTCGCCCAGGCATTGCCCGACACGAGGAGCGCCGATTCCGGCCAGGAACACTGGGTGGACGCGATCGGCCTGCAGTTCCGCAGCTTCCTCAAGCAGGCGCGCGACACGCTCCGGGCTGCGGCTTCAGGGCAGGAGGCCGACGACGTCCGGGTGGTGAAGGATCTCGAGCCCCGCCTGGGGCCGCCCTTCCACCGCTTCATCCGGCTTCTCGACCAGGTGCCGGAGCGGATCGCGCCTGGGCGGATGCCCGCGGTCCGGCGCCGCCTGCAGGAGCTGCTGCTCGACGTCCTCATCCCGGCCCCCGTCTTCCGGCAATCGTTCCTCGAGCCGTTCTCCTCCGCGGGCGACTCCCTGGCCCTGGAGATCGCCTGCGCGGACCCCTACCAGGGCGAGACGGCGTACGCGAAGTTCTTGAACCGCATGTTCTGCGAGCTGGCGGTCTCGCGGGCGGCGATCTCGCGGCTGGACTACCTGCGGCGCTGGATCGCGTACGCCGTGCACGACAGCGGAAGGCAGCGCGCGCGCATCCTTTCTCTCGCCTGCGGGCCAGCGCGCGAGATGGGCGACTACCTGGCGTCCAACGCGCCCGGCAAGGAGCTCGTCGTCTCGCTGCTCGATCGGGACGCCCGCGCGCTCGCCTTCGCCCAGGCCGCGCTGGCGCCGTTCGCCGGCCACGGCCGCCCCTTGCGAGTGGCGCCCGTGCACGCCGCCGCCGACGACCTGGTGCGGACTCCGGGCCGTTTCGTCCACCTCGCCGGGCAGCGGCTGATCTACTCCGCGGGATTGCTCGATTCCCTGCCCGCCGGGGCCGCGGGCGCGGTCTTGCGCGCGCTCTTCGCATTGCTCGCGCCGGGCGGCGTCCTGGTGGCCGGCAACCTCTCTCCCCGCTGCGATTCCCGCGGATTCCTCGAGAGCGTGGCAGGCAGGCAGAGGATCTACCGCACCGACGAGGATCTGCTCGGACTGGCAGCCGGCATCCCCGCCGCGCCGTCGATCGAGCGCGACGCGACAGGCGTGAACGGCTTCCTCGTTCTCTGGCGCTGAGCCGTCAGGGCCCCCGCTCCCGCGCGGCGTCGCGGATCCACACCTCGACGCGCCGGTTGCGCTGCCGCCCCAGGGCATCGGTGCGCGAAGAGACGGGCATGGCCGCGCCGAATCCCTTCACCAGCGCGGGCTTCACGCCCCGCCTCTCGAACTCGCCCGCCACCTGGGTGGCGCGGGCCAGCGAGCCGGCCTGGTCGTCCGCGAAGCCCAGGAGCAAGAGCTGCGCACTGGGCCGGGTCCTGAGGAAGGCGACCAGGCGTTCCAGGTTGCGGCTCGCCAGGCTGTCGAGCTCCTCCGTTCCCGGACGGAAGCGGAAGTCCACCGTCAGCCGCTTCGCCTGCTGCGTCGCCGCCACGTAGGCCGGGGGACAGCGGGCGTCGCAGGCGTCCGGGGTCCGGGCGGAGATGGAGAGATCGACGAAGCCGCTCTCCCGGACCACCTGCTGCCCTTCCGGGGAGAGGGCGAAGTTGATCAGGTTGGTGACCAGGGACGTGCGCGGGTGGGGCAGCGTGTAGAGGTAGAGCCGCCGCGAGAGCGGGTAGCTCTCGTTCGCCACCGTGAAGGGAGAGGGCAAGGTGGGCGCGAGGCGGCGCTCGGAGATGGCGACGGCGTTCGCCGTGTGGACGTAGGCGAGGCCCACGAACCCGATCGCCCCCGGCTCGGTGGCCACGTTGTCGGAGAGCTCGACGCTGTCCACGAACCGCTTCGCCGAGCTGGCCAGCGGCTGCCCCTCGAGGACCAGCTGCCGGAAGGTGTCCCAGGTCCCCGAATTGTCGTCCAGCGCGTAGATCCCGATGGGCCCCGGGCTTCCCCCCGCCCCCGACCAGTCGCGCACCTGCCCGGTGAAGATGGCCTTCAGCTGGTCGAGGTCGAGCGAGGCGACCTTGTTGTTGGGGTGCACGATCACCGCGATCCCGTCGAGGGCGATGACGTGCTCGGTGGCCGGCGCGCGCAGATCGCCGATGCCCTTGCGCGCCAGCGCCGGCCTTTCGGCGTCGCTCATCGGGCGGGAGGCCATGGCCACGTCGCACTGTCCCTGGGCAAGGGCGGCGAATCCGGTGGCGGTGCCGGCGGCCTCGATGGAGACGGTGAGCGGGCCGGCGCTGAGCAACGTCTGGCGGGGCGCCGGGCCCGGATTGCGCTCGACTGACTTGGCGCCCCTGCGGGTGAAAAAGGAGTCGATCAGCGCGGGCGCCAGCTCCCCGCCGATGGTGTTGGAGCCGCACATGCGGAGATCGGGGAGCTTCTCCGCCGGGCCGAAGACCTTCGCCCGCAGGGGCGGCCAGAGCGCCAGTCCCAGGCCGAAGGCGATCAGCAGCCCGGCGGCGGCCCCCAACGCCGCCCAGCGCAGCCGCCGTCTCGGCGCCACGGGCCTCAGGGTCTCCGAGGTGGGGCTCTGCGGGGCGCTGATCTCGGGAAGCGCGACGGGGGTGTGCTCGCTGGGCGTCTCGTTCTCGGTGGCGGCGATGCTTTCGCGGATCCGGGCCTGCAGCCACCGGCGATCGCGCTCGAAGAGATCGGCGACGAAGCGCCCCACCTCCTCGCGCCGCGCCTTTCGCACCCCGCTCTCCTCCAGGGCCGACTCCAGCGCCTCGCGCATCTCCGCGGCGGTGGCGAATCGCTGCTCGCGCGCGCGGGCCAGCGCCTTGTCGGCGACGGCCGCGATGGCCGGCGGGACCCCGGACGCCACCGAGGCCAGGGGAGGAGTGGATTCCCCGAGCAGCTTCTGCGAGGTCTCCGGCGTGTCGGCGAGGAAGAGCCGCCGGCCGCTGAGCAGCTCCCAGAGGATGATCCCCGCCGCGTAGATGTCCACCCGCCGGTCGATGGGCTGCCCCAGCGCCTGCTCCGGGGCCATGTACGCCGCCTTGCCCTTGATGATCCCCGCCTGGGTGACCTCGCCGCCCATGGCGGCCTTGGCGATGCCGAAGTCGACGAGCTTGACCTCGCCCTCGTAGGTGATGAAGACGTTCTGCGGGGAGACGTCGCGGTGGATGACCTCCAGCGATTTCCCGTCCCAGTCGCGCAGCTCGTGCGCGCAGTGCAGGCCCGCCAGCATGTCGGAGACGATCGCCGCCGCCAGCGGGAGCCCCACCCCTCCGCCCGCCCGGGCGGCCCGCACCACCCGGTGCAGCGGCTGCCCGTCGAGGAACTCCATGGCGATGTAGAAGCGGCCGCCGTCGTCGCCCACCTCCAGCGTCTGCACCACGTTGGGGTGGTGCAGCCTGGCCGCCAGCTTCGCCTCCGACACGAGCGCTTCCCTGAAGCGCGGATCCTCCTCCATCTCCGGGCGGATGCTCTTCACCACCACCAGCTTGGAGAAGCCGGCGGGCCCGCGGCGGATGGCCAGGTAGACCTCCGCCTGGCCGCCGCGTCCGAGACTGGCGACCAGCCGGTACGGCCCGACGTTGCGCGAGAGCGGTTCCACAGGCCCCGGTCGATCCTCTACCGCAGGGCCGCGGGCGGCGGAAGGGCGGAGCTCCCTTGCTCCTGCGCACCGGCTTGCGGCACCATGCGTGCGGCCGGGGGAACGCGGAGGCTGGCATGCGGTGCTGCATCGGGGGGCGCGTCCTGCTCATCGCGCTCTTCTTCGCCGCGGGCGCCCTGGCGCTGGCGACGGGCAGCATCTCCGGAGTGGTCACCGACGCGCGCACCCAGGCGCCGGTGGCGAAGGCACTGGTGACCGCGCGCGGGCCTGCCCTGCCGGGCCAGCGGAGCGCCGTGGCCGACGCGCAAGGAGCCTTCGAGATCCCGCGGCTCCCGGCCGGGACCTACGTCCTCACCGTCGAGCGCGAGGGCTTCCAGAAGCTCGAGTCCGAAGAGGTGGAGGTGGAGAGCCCGGGCACCCTCAAGGTCCGGCTCCAGCTGGTCGCCTTGCCCCCGCCCGAGCCGCTGGCCGAGGTCAACCCGCCGGCGCGCGACGGGCCCATCGACTTCAGCGACGAGCTCACCCAGCCGGTGTTCCTCTCCGGGCCCTCGCTCGACTACACGCCCCAGGCGCTCGAGCGCCGGGTGGAGGGCACCATGGCCATCCGTTGCGTGATCACCGTCGCGGGCAAGGTGCACGGCTGCCGCGTGCTCAAGAGCCTGCCGTTCATGGACCGGGCCACCGTCAACGCGCTCGAGCGCCGCAAGTACAAGCCGGCGCTGCGGGCGGGCCAGCCGGTGGACGTCTACTACACGTTCACCATCACGTTCACGCTGCCCTAGTCGGGCTTGTCGGCGGCCCCTCCGGCGGCGGCCGTCCGTACCTGCTTCTTCATCAGCTGCGAGCGCAGGGTGAGGAAGAACGAGTCCTGCGAGCGCTGCTGCGCCAGCAAGGTGGCCCGCGTCGCCTCCGCGCCGGCCTTGTCGCCGGCCTTCTCCTGGGCGATGGCCCGGTGGAAATGGCAGAGGTCGAAGGTGGGCACGCACTTGCCCATCTCTTCCGCGGCCGACTTCGCGTCGCCCTTGACCAGCGCGATCACTCCCCGGCCCCACCACAGCGAAGACTGGACGTTGAGATCGTTGGGCGACTCCGCCGCGTCCTTCTCCAGCATCGCCAGCGTCTTCTCCGCCCCGGCGACGTTCTTCCCGAAGCCCTGCGCCCACAAGGCCGCGACGAAGGCGCCCCGGTTCAGGCCCCTGCGGCCGGCATCCGAGAGGGGCTCCTTGGCGATGCGCGCCAGCGCCTCCGCCGCGTGCTTCTGGCCGTCGGCATACTTGCCGAGGAGGTTCGCCGCGAAGGCGCGGTTCATCGCCGCCGATACGTAGAAATTGGGGTTCTTCCTCGCCCGCGCCTCCTTCTCCAGGGCATCGGCCGTCTGCAGCGCCCCCTGGTATTTCCCCTCGGCGGCGTAGCCGAGCAGCTCGAAGGCCATCAGGCCCATCCGCTCGAAGTCGTCCTTGGAGAGCGAGCGCGCCCTGGCCAGATCCTTGCGGGCGTTGGCGTACTGCGAGCGGTAGTATTCCACGTTGGCCAGGGCGGCGAAGGGCTTCGCGTCTGCGTTGGGCAGCGCCGCCGCGCGGCGCGCGGTCCGCTCGGCCTCGTCCAGGCGCCCGGCGGTGATCAGCGCATAGGCGTAGTCGGCCTGCGCGGCCGGATCGTCGGGCCGCATGTCGGCCACCTTCTTCTGCGCCTCCGCGGCGCCGGCCTTGTCGCCCTGCTCGATGGCGATGGCGGCCAGCGTGGCCCATACGGAAGCCGCCTTCGGATTGAGCGCCGCCGCCTCGCGCAGGTGCCCCTTGGCCTCCTCCGCCTTGTGCCCGACGAAGAACTCCGTCGTTCCCACGTAGACGTGCGCACGCCAATCGCGGGGCGCCAGCTCCAGGAGCTTGAGTTGCAGCGACCGGCCCTTCTCGGCCTCCGCGTGCTTGTTGGCGGCCCAGGCGGCCAGCTCGGTCCGCTCCGCCTCCGGCAGCGACGCTCCGGCCGCCGCCGCGGCATCCACCTTCTGCATCGATTCGGTGCCCGGCGTGATGGCGTAGAGCAGCGCCTGGGCGAGCAGCAGGCCGGGATCGCGGGAGAGCGCCCTCTGCGCGGCGGTGCGCGCAAGGTCGCCGTGTCCCGCGAAGAGCTGGTCGAAGGCCTCCACATAGTCGGCCGCAGCCTCCGGCGAAGCGGTGGTGATGGTGATCGTGCCGCCTTCGGGCGCAGCGGCGAGGAGCGCGACGGCGCAGAGCGGTGCGAACGGGGCCATGGGGTCCCCCTTTTCGAGCGATGAGCGCCGGTACGGGAGAGGCGCTCTTGTATTTCAGGGCGGAGCTGACGATGGGCGGGGGCGGAGCAGGTGCAGGCAGACCAGGGCGACGAGCGCGCCGGCGAGCACGTAGGATTGGAGGAGGGTGGCCCAGCCCGCGGGCACCGACCGGGCCTGGTCGATGTAGTTGCCCATGAGCAGGTAGCTCGCGCACAGGAACGCGAGCAGCGCCGGCGGCGCGTCCGCGCGCAGCGCCCGCGCGAAGGCCCAGGCGAAGATCCCGAAGGTGACTCCGTAATGGTGCTCCCACGCCAGCGGAGAGGCCATGGTGGCGGAGAGGATCATGATGCAGAAGGCGGTGGCGTCGCCAGGCCGCTCGGCGCGCACCGCCGACGGCCG
The DNA here is from genome assembly GCA_035498355.1 of Myxococcales bacterium. Classification (GTDB taxonomy): domain Bacteria; phylum Myxococcota; class Myxococcia; order Myxococcales; family 40CM-4-68-19; genus 40CM-4-68-19. Next base: position 6,301 of record DATKAG010000196.1, read on the forward strand.
GCTGGCGAAGAACGCCGTCCCCACCAGGACGGCCGACGAGGCCAGCGTGCCCAGGTACACGATGCGGTTGAACGGGGGGTAGGACTCCGCGCTGAAGACCCTCCAGTCGCCGTTGCCCAGCAGGCGGTTGAGGGCGCCGTTGATGCTCTGGTTGAAGAAATAGGCCTCTCCATGGCGCGAGAGGAAGGAGAGGACGTCCAGGTAGTCGACGTGGTTCTGCAGGCCGAACATCCACAGGGAGAGGAGGAGGCCGGGGATCAGCGTGCAAAGCGCACCGATGAAGAACCGCCAGTCGCGGCGCCACGCGCCCCAGAGGACGAGGAGCGAATATTGAGGCTTGATCAGGGCGGTGATGCCGGTCAGCGCACCGGCCAGCGCGGCGCGCCCTTTGACCCAGGCGAGGATCGCTCCCACCAGGGCGCAGTTCACCCACATCTGGATCTGGCCCAGCCCGTAGGCCTTCATCAACGGATAGAACGCCAGGCCCAGGACGGCGAAGGCCAGGAACCTGGCCGCGACCTCGCCCCCGCGGCCCTCGGCCAGGGCCGCGCGCGGGGAAAAGCCGGAGCCCGTGTCGAAGGTCGCCCAGGCAAAGACGATGCTCCCCATCACCGCGAGCCAGCAGAGGACCCGCAGCGCCGGCGACGCGTCGGAGGGCTCGGCCAGCCCCCCCGCCGGCGCGAACGGGGCGTAGAACAACAGCGCCGTGGGCGCGTACAGGTACTTCCGCCGCTGCTCGTAGAACACCTTCCTGTAGAGACGCTCCTTCGGGTTCTGGCGCGTCTGCTCGAAGGCAGCCTGCATCACGCGCCACGAGTCCACGTCGGTGGGCATCCCCAGGAGGAAGCGGCGGGCCGGCCCCAGTCCGCTGCCGGCCGCGTCCGGTCCGCGCGAGAAGTGCAGTGCGAGCGCCACCGCCAACGCGGCGGCCGCGAAGAGCACCGTCGAGTAGCGGCCCCACCGCACGGGATCAGTCTACTCCGGGGGAGACCCGATTGTGGACTTCAGCGCGCTCCTGTCAGGGCAGCGGCGTCGGGCTGAGGATGTAGCCCTGCGCCGCGGTCTTGAATTGATCGCCGTCGGTCGTGATGTCCGTCTGGTTGCCCGCGCCGACGCCGAACACGGCGCCGACGCCTCCGGCTGCCACGAACTCGCTGGTGTGGGTGAAGAGGTAGTGCGCCCGGTTGTCGCGGTAGTGGCCCGCGGTGCCTCCGCGCTGCGAACTGGGAACGCCGAGCGGCATCTGCCACCAGAGGAGCGGCTTGCCCGTTCCGTCGGAGAGGGCCTTGGCCCAGGTCAGGTGCTCGTGGAAGTTGGGGCTGGTCTGGTTGGTCTCGTCCCAGTACCACTTGTCGCTGGCGCTGCCGCGCTGGCAGCCGGGATCGGTGTGCGCCTCGAAGCAGCCGGCGTCCCGGTCGAGCACGTCGATCACCACCAGATCGCCCTCGCCGGCTCCGATCTTCACCAGGTATTGGGCGAGATCGGCCGGGTTGCCGGCCGCCCAGGGCGAGGCGTGGAAGCCCACCACCGCTTTCGGCGCATAGAGGCGCGCGAGCTTCACCAGGCACTTGCCCATGCCGGTGACGTCGTCGGGCAGGGCGGCGCAATCGGGCGCGTTGGCCTTGACGTGCACGGCCATCTTCGCCGGATCGCCCTGGGTGACTTGGGTAAAGCCCCAGAAGTCCGGCTCGAAGTGGACCAGAGCCGGGCCTCCGAAGGCGGCGATCCGCTGATAGAGGAGCTTGGCGCCGTCCCAGTACGCCTTCATGTACTGGTCGTTGGTGAGGACCGCCGTGTTGCCCTCTCCCCACGCCGCCATGGAGTAGAGCGTGAACATCGGCGTCACGGCGTGCGCCTTGGCGGTGTCGGCGAGGATGTTCACGAAGGTGCCGCCCGCGTTCCAGTCGGGCCAGCCGCCCATGCCCAACAGGCCCACCAGGTACGCGTAGTGCAGGTCGAGCGTCGTGCCCAGCGTGTACGCGCCGTCCTGGTTGTGGTCGTAATCGGGAGCGCCGCGAAGATCGTTCCCCAGGCCGATGAGGAAGTGCGGCGTGCGCCCGAGCGCCTGCGCCACCTGCGCGGCGCTGGACAGGCCGGCGACGCCGCCATCGGTGGCACCGCCGGTCCCGCCGTCGGTGCCGTTCCCCGGACCCTGTTGCGCCGGAGCGGCGGAGACGCAGGCGATCGCGGCGACCAGCAACGCCGCCGGGAGCATTTGCCGCTTGCTGTTCACGATCACTGACATAACCCGCCTGTGACGGGCACCACGAGTAAATCAGCTGTGGTCAGATGTGGTCGAGCGACCGCGGACGAGGGTGATCGCCACACAGCCGCCGAGGAAGACGATCCCCAGGAAGCCCAGCACCGTGCTCCAGGAGAGGACCTGGGGAATGGGGCTGGACCCGTCACCGGTGAGGATGAACGCGGCCCAGTAGCGCGGGTGGCCCAGCGCCGTTCCGGAGCGCAGGAAGCGCAGCTTGGCGAGGCGCAGCGCCTCCGCCTTCGGCTTGCCGCGGTTCAGCTCGAAGTACAGCTGGGCCATGAAGTCGCGCGCCGGCTCGTCCGCCACGCGCCAGAGCGTAGTTACCGCGGCGCGCGCCCCGGCGGAGAGGAGCGCGCGGCTGAAGGCGGTGGGGCCTTCGCCCTTGACCAGCTTGCCGCGCTCGGTCTCGCAGGCGGAGAGGGTGGCGAGGTCGACCCCGCGCAAGTCGAGATCGTAGACTTCCTTCAGGAACAGGTAGTCCACTCCCTCCCGGCCATCGGGCGCGGAAAAAAGGATGCGCGAGCTTTCGGCGCTGGCCAGATCCACGACGGCGTGTGTCGCGAGGTGCAGCAGCGGCACGCCGGTCGCGGCTCCCTCCACCAGGTATCTCTTCAGATTCGCGTCCCCGAGGAACAGCCGCGCGCGTCCGGGGCAGGTCCGTGCGACGGCACGGGCCTCCTCGGCCGAAGCGGGAAGCGGTTTGGTCAGCTCCGGGCCGCTCAGCTCGATTGCCACGCCGGGCGAATCCCGCCGGATGCGGGGATCGCCGAATGCGACCAGCTGCCTCTTCCAGGGCGGCGCCCAGGAGCGCGAGGGCCCGGGGGAATCGCGCAGGAGGACCGCCGCGGAGGGAAGATAAGTGACGTCGAACCTCTCCACGATCGGCGAGCCCGTGCCGGCGTCGAGCAGCTCGAAGGGGATCTCGCCCAGCACTCCGTCGGGAACGACGATGAGATGGACGGCATCGGGCCGCCGGAGGGCCGGGATCCCGCCGAGCAGCCGCGCTCCGATCGCGGCCGCCGGCTGCTTCCATCCATCGGTCGAACCCGACGAGGCTTCGTTCAGGAAGGATGAGATCTCCGCGGGATCGGAGACGGCGGCGGCGAGCGGGACGATCCCGGCCTCTTCCCGGGTCGCCCAGAGCACCGCCGCGCTGCCCGGCCCTACCCAATATTCGAGAAGGACGGTTTGCGCCGCGAGTCGCGCCTGGACGGAGGCCAGCGTCGGCTGCGAAGCCGCCAGGCGATCCTGGAAGGTCCGCGCCCGCGCCCGTTCCAGCAGCTCGAAGAACGCCGCGGTATCTCCCCGGCCGAGGACGATCTCGAGCAAGGCATCGTACACGTCGCGCTTGTCCCAGGCCGCGAGGAAGTCCGTCTTGAGCGAAAGCTCGAGCTGCGCCCGGACCGACTCGATCGCGGAGATCGCGTCGCGAAAATATCCGTACGCCGCCTCGTCCCGATGGATGGCCCGGGCCAGCCGGCCCAGTCCGTACAACGCCATCCATTTCTCATCCGTGGCGCCGAGCTGCCGGGATATTGCGAGCGCCGCCT
>DATKAG010000197.1:0-13850 GCA_035498355.1 Myxococcales bacterium
TCCAGGAGCGCGCCGCACTTCCTGCAGCGGTAGATGAGGGAGTTGATCGGGTAGCGCGCGCGGCAGCCCTCTTCGATGCACCGGAACCAGCTCTTCTCGGCTGTGCGCTGCTGCATCCTTCCCTCCTTCCCACCTTAGCACGGCGGCACGGCGCGTCATCGCAGCCCGTATCCATCCTTGGGCCAATGTCCCCGTCGTCCGCCCTCCTGCATGCTGCCATTTTTCGATCCTCACTCCGAGGAGGTTCGATCGATGCCGCTCGGCTCGCGATTGAAGTCGTTCCTTCCCCGCCTGCTGGCGAACTGGATCACCCTTCTCGGCACCATCATCGCCACCGTCTCGGGGCTCGCCATCCTCGTCCTGGTGCTGGTGGGAATCGCCACCTCGCGGGCGAACCCCTACCTGAGCCTCTTCGCCATCATCCTCCTCCCGGCGATCCTCCTGGTCGGCCTGGTGCTCATTCCCGTCGGCCTCTGGGTCGACCGCCGCCGAGGCAGGCTCCCGGGCGACGCGATGCAGGTGGCCTACCAGACGGTGATGAGCGACCGCTCCGCCCGGCGGCGCCTCTTCTTCGTCGCCTTTGCCACCGTCGCCAACATCGGCATCTTCGCCCTCGCCGGGCAGCGGACCATCTCCTACATGGACTCGGCGAAGTTCTGCGGCACGGCCTGCCACGTGGTGATGCAGCCGGAGTGGGACGCGTGGAACCGGTCGCCGCACTCCAACGTCGCCTGTGTCGAGTGCCACATCGGTCCGGGCATTGCCGGCATGAGCCAGGCGAAGTGGAATGGCATCCACCAGCTCTGGGGGGTGGTGACCTCACGCTACAACCGGCCCACCTTCGCCGGCACGAAGCACCTGCTCCCCGCCAAGGAGACCTGCGAGACCTGCCACTCGCCGACCCGCTTCTGGCCGGACCGCATCAAGGTCTTCGCGCACTACACCCCGGACAAGGACAACACGCCCAAATTCAACGCCCTCCTCTTGCGCATCGGGGGCCTGAACCCGAAGTCCCAGCGCTACGAAGGCATCCACTCGCACGCCAGCCCGGACAGGCAGATCCAGTTCGAGTATTTCGACGACGAGCGCACCAAGGTGGGAAAGGTCCAGGTGTTCTCCAAGGGGCAGCTCGTGGCCGAGTACCTGCCCAAGGATGCGGGGCAAAAGCCGCTGGGCGTGCGCTCGATGGACTGCATCGACTGCCACAACCGTGCCACCCACATCTTCCTGGAGACGCCCGCCAAGGCGGTGGACCGCGCCCTCTACGCCGGCGCGCTCGACCCGAAGATGCCCTTCATCGCCCAGCTGTCGGCCGAGCTCCTGGCGCGGACCGACCAGCCGCGCGAGGGAGCCGAGGCGCGCTTCCGGGCCGCGCTCGCCGCCGCCTACCAGCAGAAGCACCCGGAGGTGAAGGCGGACCCCTCCGCCCTGGCCAACGCGGGAAGCGTGCTGGCGCGGCTCTACCTGAACAACGTCTACCCGGCCATGAACCTGGGCTGGAACAAGCACCGCTCCAACCTGGGGCACAAGGCCGAAGGGCTGGAGAACCCGGGCTGCTTCCGCTGCCACGACGGCGAGCACGTGGCGGCGCTGGCCGACGGGAAGAAGAAGAAGCTCAGCCAGGACTGCGATTTGTGCCATACCGGGCTGGCGTTCGACGAGGATCCGGAGAAGTTCGACGACACGCTGTCGGCGATGCTGCCGGCAGCGAACTGAGGCCTGCGGCCAAGCGCCACAGCGGCAGGGTTCCCGGACGTGGGATCATCCTTTGAATCGGGAGCCATGAAGAGAGCCGCAGCTGCCGCCGGGTCGACGAGAAAGCGAGCCCCTCGCGGCGCCGCCCCCGAGGCCGAATGCGCCAAGCAATGTTCTTGTGGCGCTCGCTTCACCCGCGACGATCTCATCCACCTGCGCTCGCTGACCCCGATCGGGATGCTGCACGTGGACGGGGAGCTGCCCGCGGCATCCATCTACTGCTTCACGCACACGCCCTGGTCCTGCCGGACGACCTTCGGGCTGCCCGTGGAGACGTTCCGGGAGGAGATCCGCGAAATGATCCCGGACCAGTGCCTGGCCGGCACGCCCGCCTGCGCCGGGCATTGCACCCGGATCGAGGACCTGGAGCTGTGCGAGAGCGAGTGCGCGCTGGCCCCTTACCGGCGCTTCCTCGTGCAGAGACTGATCCCGCGGAAGTGAGCCCCGGGGGCCGGGGAGGAGGGGCAGCGTGGACGAGGTCGCCGATCGCAAGTCGCGGCTCGGCCGCTCTGCGCTTCTCTCCGCCGCGGCCGTCCTGCTGCTGGCCGGCCTCGCCCTCCGGGCGATCGAGAGCGCGGGCTCGCGCCTCTCCTTCTCGCCCGCCGCGGGCAGCGACGGGGTGAAAGAGGTTTCCATCCGCGCCCGCTCCTGGGGATTCACCCCCGGGGTCATCCACGTGGACCCGGGCGATACGGTCCGGTTCCTGGTGTCCAGCGACGACATCAAGCACGGATTCGCCATCAACGAGCTGGGCTTCAACCTCCAGCTCGCTCCCGGCCGCGAGGTGCGCTCACCGGACATCCGGGTCGATCTGCCGCCCGGGAAGTACACCATCCACTGCAGCACCTTCTGCGGGCTCGGGCATTCGACCATGAAGGCGAGCCTGGTGGTCGGCGATGCGAGCCCCGCTACCGCCTCCAGGATCCCCTGGCTGGCCTCGCTCTTCACCCTGGCCGCGGCGGGCGCATTCACGGTGCTCGCGGCCCGGCGCCGGCCATGAGCCGCGATCTCCTCGCCCTGCGCCCCGTCCATCGGGCGCTGCGCTTCCGCCCCTTCCAGTTCCTGGCGATCCTGCCCGCCGCCCTCCTCGTCGCCGTGGTGGTGGCGTCCTGCTGGCTGGGGGTGGACCATCCCGGCTTCAACTTCGGGACTGTCTTCACCTGGGTCGTCTGGTGGGGCTCCTTGCTCCTCTCCTTCGTCTTCCTGGGGAGGGCGTGGTGCCTGGTCTGCCCGGTGGGCGCCGTCGGCGAATGGATCCAGCGGCTCTCCTTCTGGGGGCGCTCGTCCCGCACGGCGGGCCTTCTGCTCCCCTGGCCGCGCCCGCTGCGGAACCTGTGGCTCGCCACCGCGCTCTTCCTCGCCTTCCTCTGGCTGGACAACGGCTACGGCCTCTCCAACAGCCCGCGCCTGACGGCCGGCCTGATCGTGGTCCTCACCCTGGCCTCGGCGTGGATCGGCCTGCTCTTCGAGCGCCGGGCTTTCTGCCGCTACCTCTGCCCTTTGACCGCCTTCATCGGCGTCAACTCCCTCTTCTCCATCCTCGAGCTGAGGAGCCGCGACGCCGGCGTCTGCCGGACCGACTGTCCCACCAAGGACTGCTACCGGGGCAACGCCACCACCTACGGCTGCCCGATGGGGGAGTTCCCCGGGGGCGCCATGGACACCAACCTCCTCTGCATCCTCTGCACCGAGTGCGTCAAGGGCTGCGGGCACGACAACATCGGCCTCAGGCTCCGCCCTCCGGGCCGCGATCTCTGGGCCATGCGCCGGCCGCGCCTCGACGGGGCCTTCGCGGCCGTCACCGTGGCCGGGCTGGCCACGGTCGCTCCCCTCTTGACGTACGCCTGGCTGCCGGCGACGAGGAGATCGCTCGCCGCCGTGCTCCCCGCCGGGACGCCGCCCAACGACCCGCCCCGCCTGTTGGCCGTGGCCCTCCTCTTCGCCCTGGGGATCGGCGCCAGCGCCGGCCTGCTCTACGGGTCCAGCCTTCTCTCGCGCCGGGCGGCCGGGGTGGGGACGGTTCCGGCGCGCACGCTCTTCGCGCACTGTGCGTACGCCTTCGCTCCCCTCGGCCTCTTCAAGCTCCTCGCCGATCTCCTCGATCACGCCTTGCGCACCTGGGGGACGCTCGGCGACGTCACCCGGGCCCTGATGCTGGACTTCCCCCGCAACCGCGTGGTCGGAGGCAGGGTCACGGTCGTGCAGCTCGCCGGGCCGGTTCCGGCGTACCTGATGCAGACGGCCCTGCTGCTGGCCGGCCTGCTCTTCACGCTCTACGCCCTCCACCGCATCTGCTTGCGGCTCTTCGCGGATCGCGACGCCGCCCTGGCGGCGTTCCTGCCCATGGCGGGGCTGGGCCTCTTGCTGACGCTGCTCGGCCTCTGGATGCTGGGCGCATCGCTCCTCTAGATAGATGTCCCCGAACGCGCTCCAGGGCCTCCGTCGCCACCCCGCCTTCGTCGCGGCCGCGCTCGGCCTCGCCGCCCTCACGGCCCTGGCGGTGCTCGCCTTGTCGGGAAAGCTCCAGCCCGGCCGCCGGCAGGCCGGCGCGGTCTACTACGTCGTCGCCTACCACTACGGGTTCGCCTTCTACGACCAGACCTTCACGGAGGTCACGGCGATGGAAGCGAAGGCAGGCGAGCCGGTCACCCTCTACATCGTGGCGGCCCACGCGTTTCCAAAAGAGACCGTCCTGGCGTACTCGGAGCGGTCGCTCCACTCTTCCATCGGAGGCCTTCCGGCCGGCGATCCGAAGATCCGCGAGAAGCTCCTCGAGGACTTCGCCCTGGGCAACATCGAGCACATCGTCGGGATCGCGGGCCTGCCCGTGTACGCCCCCACCAACGTGACGCCCGCCCTCGGCGGCAAGCCGTTCCGGGAGGGCGGGCCCAGGACCTTGCGCGAGGCCGTCGAGAAGAGCGATCCCACCGTCCAGGCCATCACCTTCACTCCCTCCCGCGAAGGCGCCTACGACGTCCTCTGCGTGGATTCGGGAATGGACGGCTCGGGAACCTGTGGCTGGGGCCACAAGTGGATGGTGGCGAAGGGCGGCTTCGTGGTGCGCCCGCCCTGACTTCGCTTCCGCATGATGGAGCGCCCGGCCGGCGAGATCGTCGGCCGAGGCCAGAGGCGGGACGTCCGGGCCCGTGACCACCACCTCGTGCGTCTCCCAATAGAGAACGGCCCGGTAAGTCCGCCAGCTCCTCCCTCTCGGGCGTGATGGTCAGGTTCGCCACGGCCAGGTCGGCCTGGCCGTTCACCAGAAGGCTGAAGAGCTGGTCGCGGGGAACCGGCAAGAAGAGGGCCGTCCTGTGCCGAAGGCAGCGCGGCGAACGTCTTGCGCGCTCCCGCTGGCATGTGGGATGCGTCAAACCAGGCAGCCATGAAGGGTTCGCGCTGGATTCGCCTGGGCGCCGTCGCCGCGCTCGCCTTGGGGGCATGGATCGATTTCGCCTGGCGCCGCGATCTGGCCGCCGCGCACCGGCGGATCTCCACCGGCAGCGCGATCGCGCAGACGAAGTGCGGGCCCGTCGAGTACGCGGTGCGGGGCGAAGGCTTCCCGGTCTTGGTAGTGCACGGGGCGGGCGGCGGCTTCGATCAGGGCTTGATGCTGGCCCAGGCGCTGTCCGGGTTCCACGCCATCGTGCCCTCGCGTTTCGGCTACCTGCGCACCCCGCTCCCGCAGGACGCTTCGTCGGAGGCCCAGGCGGACGCCCACGCCTGCCTGCTCGACGCCTTGGGGGTGGACCGCGCGGCGGTGGTGGGGGTATCGGCGGGAGCGCCATCGGCGATGCAGTTCTGCTTGCGCCATGCGCAGCGGTGCTCCGCCCTGGTCCTGCTGGTGCCCCTGGCCTGGAGCGACCGGTCCTCCGTTTCCCGGCTGACGCGCGCGCAGCAGGTCCTCCTCGATCGCACGCTCGGGTCCGACTTCCTCTTCTGGGCGGGCACCCGCCTCTTCCGGGGGGCGATGGTGGAATCGGTCCTCGGCACGCCGCTCGCGGACGTGAAAGGCGCATCGCCGGAAGACCAGCAGCGCACCTACGAGATGCTCGACCTCATCCTGCCCGTCAGCCGGCGCGAGCAAGGCCTGCGCAACGAGATGCTCGTGACGCAATCGCTGCGGCGCTACGAGCTGGAGAAGATTGCGGCGCCGGCCCTGATCGCCAGCGTGGAGGACGACGGGTACCGGACGTACGGCCCCGCGCGCTACACCGCCGCGCACATTCCGGGGGCGAAGTTCATCGGCTACCCGCGCGGCGGGCACCTCTGGCTGGGCCACGACAAGGAGCTCGCGGCGGAGGTGCGGAAGTTCCTCGCCCAGGCCTGCTGCGCGGGCGGCTGAAAATTCGGGCCCCCCTCTCCCCTGTGGCATCCTTTCCCCGTGCCGCTCAAGTGCGGAAAGCACCAGGGCGAGCCTGCCGGTTGGCGCTGCGGGGCTTGCGGCGCGACGCTCTGCCCCGACTGCGTCGCCTGGAGGATCGCCGGCACCACCCAGCTGGAGGTGTGCCTCCGCTGCGGCGGATTCGCCCACCAGCTGAAGGTCTCCCGCGGCGAGGTGGAGCCCTTCGGCGCGAAGGCCCTCCTTTCCGCCATCCGCTGGCCCTTCTCGCCCGTGGGGCTGATCTGCATGGCCGCCTCCACGGTCCTGGCCACCGTGCTGGGCGTCGCCGGCGGGAAGGGCACGGCCCTGGCCACGGGGGTGATCGTCGCCTATCTCTTCCAGGTCGTCCGCCACACCGCGCGGGGCGCCGACGACTTCCCCGGCCCCGAGGACTTCCAGGGATTCTTCGAGGACATCGTCGGGCCCTCGTTGCGCCTGACGGTGGCGCTGGCGTGGATCTGGCTGCCGGCGCTGGTCTTGAACCTCACCGCCGGCGCAAGGAACGATCAAGTCGCCCGGCAGCGGCAGGCCATCCACGACGCGCTCAAGCCCGGCGGCCCCGGCGTCCGCGTCACCCGGGGCACCAAGGTGGTGTCGACGCCCACGGGCATCGAGGTGATTCCCCAGGATTCGCCTGCGCCCCCGCCCTCGCCCGAGCAGGTCCAGGCGCAAAAGGACGAGGAGCGGGCGCCTGCCGTGGAAGAGTCGACGCCCGCCCCGCGGGACACGCGCCGCATCATCCGGTTGGTGCTGGCGCTGCTCGGCATCGCCATCGCGCCCATGTCGCTGCTCGCCTCCGCCTTGAAGACGCCGCTGATGATCGCGGCGAACCCGGTGGTGCTGGCCTTCTATGCGGCGAAGCTGGGGAAGGACTACGTGCTGCTGGTGCTCTTCTGCGCCGTCTGCGCCCTGCTCGGGTGGCTCTCGGGCCTCTTCGGGCACCCGGGGCTTCTCTCGCTGCCCCTGCTCGGGACCGCGGTGACGAACTTCGAGAAGCTCGCGCTCGCCTTCGTCGCCTTCCGCGGCATCGGCCTCCTGGTCCGCTCGCGCGGGGCGGAGCTGGGGTACGGCGGCGAGGAGGGCTACCTGGTGCCGGCGCTGGGAGATGCGCAGCCGCGCGGGACCCTCCCTCCTCCTCCTCCTCCTCCCCGCGAGGAGCCGCAGCGGGCGCCCATCGAGCTGGAGCTCGAGCCCGGACCGCCGGCGGATCCGGCCGCCGAGATGGTCAAGGCCATCGCCCGGAACGACGAGGACGCCTGCCTTGCCCTGGTCGAGCAGCACGGAGCGAAGCTGGCCGCCGCGGCCGCCTCGCCGGAGCGGTGGATGAAGCTGGCCCGGCTGGCCCTGGAGCGGAAGCAGCCGAAAATCGCGGCCATCTGCCTGCGCCGCTGCCTGGACGCAGCGCCCCAGGGACCCGTCGCCCCGCAGGCGTGGCTCCTGGCCGCCCGGGTCTACGACGAGCACCTGGGCGACCGCGCCACCTCCAACCGGCTCCTGAACGAGCTGGCGAAGCGCTTCCCGTCCTCGCAGGAAGGCGCCTTCGCGGCGAAGCGGCTGGCGAAGCTCGCTCCTTGAAGCTGCAACGATCTTGACGCGGCGCTGCTTGATCCCCGTCGCGGACAGCGCGTAGCCCAAATGCGCTGGAAGATCCGCTCCCTCCGCCGCAGCACACATCCACCGAATGAGAAGAAGGAGGTCTTGCTTCATGTCCCGCCTGTTTTCCACCTGCGCGCTCGCCGCCCTGCTGGCGGCCTCCGGCGCCTCCGCCCACCACCATCCCCTCCCCGAGGATCTGATCCGGGCCCGCACCCTGATCTTCGGCGCGGAAAACGTCGATCAGAAGACCGGGAAGGTCGACAAGAGCAAGGTGATCTTCTCCTGGATCACCAACGCCTCGCTGGCGGCCTCGGTCAAGGGCCACGTGCTGGTGCTCGACACCTACGTGCACCGGGCGGAGACGGTTCCGGGTCGGACGCCGTTCGTCGTCGAGGACCTCCTCAGCCTCGCGCCAGAGGCGGCGTTCATCGGCCACGGCCACTTCGACCACGCCGACAACGCCGCCTGGCTGGGCTCCAAGCTGGGGATTCCCGTCTACGCCTCGGCGGAGACCTGCACGGACTTCCAGACCCTCGACATGCCGCGCCTCATCTCCACCGGAGCGCTGCCAGCGGGATCGACGCTGGAGTGCCACGATGTGACCTCGACCGGTTCGCACCCGGGCGCCGAGCTGGTGAAGATCCGCGACTTCGAGCCGCTGATCTCCATCACCGCCTTCCGCCACTTCCACTCCGGCACTTCCTACCCGGAGACCGGCTTTCCCATCACGCCGGTGAAGAACGTCGCCGACCCGCGCGACCCCGACATGTACCCGCCAGGCGTGGCGCACTCCTTCCCCTCCTTGGGAAGGATCGGCGGCCCGCTCAGCATCTACTACCATTTCGTGGTCCACTCCGCGAACCACTTCACCTTCGTCTGGCACAACACCACCGGCGACCTGAACCACGGCTGCACCCTCGACCACGGCCCGCCGAACTGCTGGGACGACATGTTCCCCGCCGAGCACATCTCCCAGAACGTGAAGAACCGCATCGCCTCGCTTTCCGAGACCGACGTCGAGTTCGGCTCCTTCGTCAGCCTCGGCTTCGCCACCTCGGGCATGCGCGATCCCATCCAGAACAGCGCCGTGCTGGAGCCCAAGATCTACATCCCCATCCACCAGACGAACGCGGCGCTGCCCACCTCGTCGCTGTACTTCAAGGTGGCGTACCTGAAACAGCTCGACCAGATGATCCCGCCGCTCACGCCGGCGCAGCGGCCGGAGCCGCGCTGGATGGTGGATCCGGACGACTACCTCAAGCCCCAGGTCTACGATCCGAAGGACGCGCGCTGGGCCAAGAAGCACCGGTGCGACAGGCACGAGCGCGACGACGACTGAGTCGGGCGCACGGGGGCCGGCGCAGCTCTGGCCGGCCCCCGGTCTTCACTCCGCCAGGCGCTCCAGCTCACTCACTACCGTCGGCCAGGCCTCGCTGAGGGGATCGATCACCGCGAAGTGGCCCGCTTCCCGCACCTTCTGTAGCCGCGCCCGCGGATGCGCCTCCAAGTAGGATTGCGAGAGCGAGATCGGCACCACCTCGTCCTCATCTCCGTGCACCAGGGTCACCCCGATGGCCGGGGAGGGCATCCGCTTCGGATCCAGATCCGGGCGCCCGGCCGGCTCCTCGCCGAGGAAGGCCAGCGCCGCGCCCTCACCCAGTTCCAGATCGTGCGCCAGCCCCAGGTCGGCCACGGGGGCCAGGGCCAGCGCGCCGCGCAGCGCCGGAACAGGTCGACGCGAGGCGGCCCAGAGCGCCAGATGTCCGCCCGCGGAATGGCCCATTGCCAGCACGCGTCCGTCGTGCCGCCGGAGCATCCCGGGCAGGACCGAGAGCGCGAGCGCGATGTCTTCCACGGCGAGACCCGGTTGGCCTGGCACCCGCCGGTACTCGATGGCGGCAACGGTGAAGCCGCAGGCGGCCAGGGCCGCGGCCATGGGGCCGGTGTGCGCGCGATCGATGTCCGGCCGCCAGAAGCCCCCGTGGATCAGGACCAGCAGCGGGCGGCGCCCGCCTCCCCGCCGCACGTCGGCCACCTGCAGCGCGTCGCCGCCGTAGGCGACCACCTCGTCCGGTGGAGCCGCTGGGCGGGAAAGGATCGACCGGTCTTCGGGCACCGCCGGACAATCTAGCCTATCAGCCCCAGCTTCCGGGCCAGCCCGATGCGCTGCAGCTTGCCGGTGCGGCCCTGGGGAAGGTCGCGGACGAAGACGAAGTGGCGGGGCACCTTGTGATCCGCCAGCCGGCCGGCGGCGAAGTCGCGCAGCTGCCGCTCGGTGCAGGAGTTGCCCTCGCGCAGCACCACCGCGGCCGCCACCTCCTCGCCCAGCTTGTCGTGGGGCATGGCGAAGGTCACGCAGCGCTGCACCGCCGGGTGGTCCATCAGCACCACGTCGATCTCGATGGGCGCGATCTTCTCCCCGCCGCGGTTGATCAGCTCCTTGAGCCGGCCGGTCAGGCGCAGGTAGCCGTCCTCCCCGATCACCCCCTGGTCGCCGGTGCGGAACCAGCCGCCGTGGAAGGCGGCCGCGTTCGCCTCCGGGTTCGCCTCGTACCCGGGCGTCAGGTTGGGCCCGCGGACCACCACCTCGCCCACCTGGCCCTGCGCGAGGATCGACCCCCGCTCGTCCATCACGGCCATCTCGGGGCCCGCCGGCAGACCCACCGAGCCGGGCTTGCGCGCCAGGGGCGGCAGCGGGTTCGAGGCCATCTGGTGGGCGGCCTCCGTCATCCCGTACGCCTCGATCACCGGGCAGCGGAAGGTCTCCTCCAGCTCCTGCATCACCTGCGGCGCCAGCGAGGCGGAGGAGGAGCGGACCAGCCTCAGCCGCGCGCGCTCGATCTGCGGCCGGTGGCGGGGCGCCCGGGCGAGGATCGCCTGGTGCATGGTGGGGACGGCCGTGTACCAGGTGGGCCGCACCTGGTCGAGCCACTCGAACACCTTCAGCCCGTTGAAGCCGGGGGCGCAGGCCACCTGCGCGCCGGCGGAGAGCGGGGCGAGCAACCCGGCCATCAGCCCGTGGATGTGGAAGAGGGGCATGAGGTTGAGGCCGACATCCTCGGGCCCGAGGCCCAAGGCGGCCACGATGTGCCGGGCGGAGGCGCACAGGTTGCGCTGCAGGAGCGGGACGATCTTGGGTTGCGCGGTAGAGCCGGAAGTGTGCAGCACCAGCGCCACGTCGTCCTCGCCGGCCGGCCCCGGGAGGCAGGGGCCGGGGGCGGCGGGCGCGAGAGCATCCAGCGAGAAGCTGCCGGCGCCTCTTTCCGCCTGCGGGACGAGCTCGACGATGCCGAGCCCGAGCCGGGCCGCCACCTCGCGGGCCTCGGGGGCAGAGCCGGGGGCGACCAGGAGCGCCTTCGCCCGCAGGTCGCCGAAGTTGAACTCCAGCTCCTCCGCGGTGAGGCCGGGGCTGAGCGGCGCGGCGGTTGCGCCCGCGGCGACGCAGAGGAAGGCGCTGGCGGCCGTGGGCCCGTTGGGCAACACCATCGCCACGCGGTCGCCGCGGCCGATCCCCAGGGCGTTGAGGTCACGGATGGTCTGTTCCGCCAGCGCGCGGAGCTCGCCGTACGCGAGCGGCGGAGCGCCTTCGACCGAGCGGATGGCGGACGCGGCGGCGGCGCCGCCGTGGAGCAGATCGACGAGCGTTCGCATCGCAGGCCCCCCCGAGCCTTCCCTGCACGTTCAGGATCGAGGCACCGCGCAGGGGCGCTCAAGGGGGGAAAGGTGGTGCCGGCTGCTAGGTTGTGAGCAGGGGAAGGGAATTGCAGGCTAGACTGCGCTCCGGGAGGGTCTATCGATGCCAGCGAGGAGCGCCGCGAAGGCCGCGACGAAGAAGGGCGGAACGGGAGGGGCGAAGAAGGGCGCCGCGAAGGTGGGCGCCCCCCAGGCCCCGGATCCGAAGCTGGAGGAGAGGATGAAGGAGGCGGAGGCGCGTGCCGGCCAGCTGGAGGCGCAGCAGCGCGACCTGACCGGGAAGATGCGCGGGCTGGAGCGCGAGCTGCAGGAGGCGAGGGGAGCGCTGAAGGCGCGGACCGATCAGCTGGCGGAGAAGGCCCGCTCCCTGGACCAGTCGAAGCGGGAGCTGGAGGCGCTGCGGGAGAAGGCGCGGGCCGGCGAGGCGGAGGCGGCCGCCGCCCGGCGCCTGAGCGAGATCGGCACGGGGAAGATCCGCTGCCCGCGCTGCTCGGGCCCCATGACCGAGTACCAGCACGACGTGGTCCGGGCCGACCGCTGCGACGACTGCCACGGCATCTTCTTCGACAACGGCGAGCTGGAGCAGGTGGTGGAGAAGACGCTCAAGGACCACGACGCGCGCAAGCAGGGGGGCTGGTTCTCCTCCCTGTTCGGGAAGAAGTAGGGGTGAGTCACTTCGGGTCCCGCGGTCGTTCTTTTCAATGCAGGGGAGGAGGGGAGCCAGAGGCCCTCTCCTCCCGGAACGGGGGAAAGAAAAAATGAAGCGGAATACCCGCCAGTTGCTTCTCACGGCCTGGCTCGTCGGCCTCACCGCCTGCCTCGACGTCAGCTTCGATGTGGACAAAGGCGCCGACCTGGCCATCGACTCGGCCCAGGCCGCCTATACCGGCACCGTGGACATCGATTTCTCCACCAACAAGGACTTCCAGGACCACAGGAGCAACGTCAACGGCATCAACCTGGAGAAGGTGACCGTCTCCATCACCTCGGTCAACACGGGGAACGCGTCGACGAAGCTGCAGAGCGGGAGCGTCTTCTTCCGCGCGGTGGGCGCGCCGGCCGACGGATCGCAGGACGTCAAGGTGGGCGACATCGGCCAGGCGCTGCTCTTCCACGACTACCTGCCGGTTTCCGCCGGAGGGGGCGGGCAGACCTACTCGTTGCCCATCGCCGGGGCCGCGGCGGCCAACAAGTTCCTCATGGACAACGTGGTCCACGGAGCGGGCAAGTTCACCGCCGTGGTGAGCGTGCTCACCGACAATCCCCAGACGCACATGACGCTGCACCTGGACTTCGCCAACTCGCTCTCCTACGGCCTGTTGTAGCGGCTCCCCGCCGCCTGTTCGCGCGAAGGCGCGAACACGCTTGCGAAGACGTCCGCCTGACCAGGTTCAGAAGGAGAGCGTCAGCCCGATCTGGGGGCCCAGCTCCAGCACGTCGAATTTGATCCGGTCGCTGCCTTCGCCCTGCTGGTAGTCGATGGAGAGGATCCGGTAGCCCGCCTCCAGCGAGACGGGCTTGGAGAACTGCCAGCGCAGGTAGGGGTACACCTGCCAGGTGAGCCTGGAGCCCACGCTGAAGCCGCCGATGTCGCCGCGGAAGTGCAGGCTCAGGCTGTCGGTGGGCGACATCATCAAGTGGACCCCGATGATGGGGTCCACCCACCCCTCGGTCCGGGCGCGCACGTTGCCGGAGGGGCCGCTGAGGTCGCCGCCGACCCGGTCGTAGCGCACTCCCAGAAGCGGCTCCAGCCAGGAGTCGATGCGATAGCCGAGGGTGGGCTCGACGATCAGCTCCTGCACGTTCCCGCTGAAGGGGTCGTTGGTGAACCCGAGATCGGCGTACAGCACGTCGGCGGTCAGCGCCCAGGCCCCGTAGCCCACCCGGACGCGGCCCATGGCGCCGAAGTTGACGTGGACGATTGCCGTGGAGGGCCCGCCCAGGTCGACGTCGATGTCTCCTACCCCCACCGTGCCGCTCACCCCGGCGATGAAGAGGTAGAGGGAAGGCTCGACGCTCCAATCGTCCTGCTCCTGCGCGCGCGTCGCCAGCGAGAAGGTGAGGAGGCCGGTGAGCAGGAGGTGGGGTCGCGCGATCAAGGGGCGGATCGCTAGCAGAGCGCGACGCGCTGGCAATTCTCCTATGGTCCAACCGGCTCAGTTCATCCGCTGGGCGGCGCCGTCCTTCAGGGAGGCCTCGATCACCTCCTCGATCTTGCCCTGGGCCTGCTTCGCCAGCCTCTCCTGCTCCCGGCCCATCTTCTCCTGCTCGCGGCCGATCTTCTCCTGCTCGCGGCCCAGCTTCTCCTGCATGCTGGAGAGGTACTCCTGCAGCTTCTCCAGATCGCGCTCGTCCTCGTCCGGGGGCAGCGGCTTCTTTCCCTCCATCCCGCGGCGGGCGTTCTCGATCGCCCGCCTCGCCTGCT
>DATKAG010000198.1:0-14744 GCA_035498355.1 Myxococcales bacterium
TCCACGAAGGAGCGGCGCACCTTGCGCGTCCGGGTCAACTCCTCGTCGTCCGCGTCCAGCTCCTTGTAGAGGAGGACGAACTTGCGGATCTTCGCCGCCGCGGGGAGCGTGTGGTTCACCCTGTCGATCTCCTGCTGCAGCAGGTCGTAGACGCGGGGCTTGGCGGAGAGGTCGGTGTAGGTGGTGTACGAGATCCTCTCCTTCTCGGCCCACTTGCCCACGATGCCCTGGTCGATGCAGACCAGCGACACCAGGTAAGGCTTGTCCTGGCCGATCACCACCGCTTCCTTGACGAAGGGGGAGAACTTCAGCCGGTTCTCGATGAACTGGGGGGAGAACTGCGTGCCGTCGGCCAGGCGGAGCACGTCCTTGAGGCGGTCGATCACCACCAGCTGGCCGTCCTCCAGGTAGCCGGCGTCGCCGGAGTGCAGCCAGCCCTCGGTGAGGGTGGTGCGGGTGGCCTCGTCGTTCTTGTAGTAGCCGAGGAACACCGCCGGGCTGCGGGAGAGGATCTCGCCCTTCTCGCTGATCTTCACTTCCGTGCCGGGGATGGGCTCGCCCACGGTGTGGAAGCGGATGCGCTGGTCGCGGTGGATGCAGGAGATGCCGCTGATCTCCGTCTGCCCGTAGATCTGCTTCAGCCGCACTCCCATGGCGTGGAAGAAGCGGAAGACGTCGGGCCCCAGGGCGGCGCCGCCGGTGGTCCCGCTGCGCAGGTTGGAGAGGCCCAGGCGGTCCTTGAGGGGGCGGTAGAGCAGCCAGTTGGCGCAGAGCCAGAGCAGGCGCCAGAAGGCGGGCACCCGTCCCTTGGCGAGGCGCAGGTCGGCGACCTTGTAGCCGATGGGCATCAGCCGCTCGAAGAGGAAGCGCTTGAGCGGGGTGGTGTCCATGATCTTCACCTGCACCGTGGAGTTCAGGCCCTCCCAGATGCGGGGCGGGGCGAACATCACGTGCGGGCCGATCTCCCGGATGTCGTGCAGCGCAGTCTCCGGCTCCTCGGGGAAGTTGATGGTGAAGCCGATGGCCAGGGCGGTGGCCACCGACATCATCTGCTCGCCGATCCAGGCCAGGGGGAGGAAGGAGACGAACTCGTCGGTGCGCCGGCGCGGATCCACCGCGTGCAGGCTCATCGCCATGTTCAGGAGGTTGGCGAAGGTGAGCATCGCTCCCTTGGGGGAGCCGGTGGTGCCGGAGGTGTAGCAGATCATCGCCAGGTCGCTTCCGCGGCCTTCACCCACGTTGCGGGCGAACAGCCCGGGGTCTTTGGCGTGCGCCTCGCGGCCGCGCTTCTCCACCTCCTCGAAGGAGAGCAGCTTCTCGTGCCGGTAGCGGCGCAGGCCTCGCGGGTCGGAGTAGATCACGTGCGCCACCTTGGGCAGCTGGTCGATCATCCCCAGGATCTTGTCCACCTGCTCCTGGTCCTCGGCGACGACGAAGCGGGCGTCGCAGTGGTCGATGACGTACGCCACCTCGGTGAGGGTGGAGTCCTGGTAGATGCCCACCGAGGCCGCGCCGGCCGACTGCGCGGCCAATTCCGCGATCACCCACTCCGGGCGGTTGTCGCCGACGATGGCCACCTTGCCCTCGCGCGCAAGGCCCAGGGAGAGCAGGCCGAGGGAGAAGTCGCGCACCCGCTCGCCGTAGCGGCGCCAGCTCGTCTCCCGCCAGATGCCCAGGTCCTTCTCCCGCAGAGCCGGCCGCTCGCCGAAGCGCTCCGCGTTCTCCAGCAGCAGCTTGGGGAAGGTGTCGCGCGGCTCCGCCGCCAGCGCGGGAGCGGCTTCCATCGCCTGCAGCATGACGGGCTGGGCGCTCACGCGGCGTGACCCCCGAGGTAGGCCGCCTGCACCTCGGCGTTGCCCTGCACGTCCTCGGGGGCGCCGTCGGCGATCTTCTGCCCGAAGTTGAGGACCACCACGCGGTGGGAGAGGTCCATCACCACGCCCATGTCGTGCTCGATCATCAAGACGGTGGTGCCCCGCTCCTCGTTGATGTCGAGGATGTAGCGGGCCATGTCCTCCTTCTCCTCGGCATTCATCCCCGCCATGGGCTCGTCGAGGAGCAACAGCCGCGGATCGAGCGCGAGCGCCCGCCCCAGTTCCACCCGCTTCTGCAGGCCGTACGCCATCGTGTGCACCACCTGCTTGCGGTACGGCTGGATCTCGAGGAAGTCGATGATCTCTTCCACGCGCTCCCGCTCGCGGATCTCCTCCTTCTGTCCCTTCCCCCAGTACGCACCCCCCGCGAGCGTGCCGGTCTTCTGGTGCACGTGCCGGCCGATGAGGAGGTTGTCGAGCACCGTCATCCCCCGGAAGAGGGCGATGTTCTGGAAGGTGCGGGCGATTCCCATCCTGGTCCGCGTCGCGGGCCCCATCCGGGTGACGTCCTTGCCATCGAAGACGATGCGGCCCTTCTGCGGGCGGTAGACGCCGGAGATGCAGTTGAGCAGGCTGGTCTTGCCGGCGCCGTTCGGGCCGATGATGGCGTTGAGGGCACCCGGCGCCACCGAGAAGCTGACGTCGGAGAGAGCGGTGACGCCGCCGAAGCGCAGGACCAGGCCTGCGATGTCCAGGAGGGGAGCCGGCATCCGACCAAAAGACTACAATTTTGCGAGTAGGAGAGATACCCGAGGGGGCGGACCATCTGCCGCAGGACCCGGACCCGTCCCGGAATGCTACTTCGGCGTCGCTGGCGGCGTGGGCGGCGTCCCCGGCTGCCCAGGCGCCGCCCCTTCGGGCGCAGTTCCGGGGGTACCAGCGGGAACCTGCTCCTTGATGCTCTCCGTCATCATCCCGATGGTCCACCCGGACGAGGAATCCCGGATCGCGTCCAGCGCCTTTACCGCCCTCACATACTTCGTCTTGTCATCCGCATCGAAGAAGATGACTGGCGGCCCCTGCGTCGCCTCCTTCGCCTTCGCCATCCGGTAGTACGCCTTCAGCCTCTCCTGCGCGGTGGCGTCGGTGAGCGTCTCGCTGTTCAGGTGCCAGATCCCCGCCTCGTCCACCTTGAGCATGATCTGCGTCAGGTCGGGCGGCGGCGGCTCGTTGGCCAGCTCGGGAGGCAGATCCTCGGGCACGCGCACCCCGATCTCCTTCTCCATCAGGGGCGTGAGCACCATGAAGATGATGAGCAGCACGAGCACCACGTCGACCAGGGGCGTGATGTTGATGTCCGAGCGCGGGCCCTTGCCGGCCCCGACTGCCATCGCCATCGCTATTTCCCCTTCAGCTCTTCGGCCGCCAGCGAAACGCCCTTGAGCTTCGCCTTGGAGGCCCAGTCCAGCACCGGCCGCACCCGCCCGTACTCGGTGTCCACGTCCGCCTTGAGCATCACCCGCCGGTGCTCGGCGCCCGCGTTCTTCATCGCGTCGGTGACCGCCTGCTGGTCGGAGGGCGTCTTGTCCTGCTCGATGTAGACGTTCCCGTCCTTGGTGACGCTGACGAAGAGCGGGTCAGGCTGGTTCTCCCCTCCCGCGGCCGCGTGCCTGGCCTTGGGCAGCTCCACGCTCTTGCCCCGCTGCAGCATGGGGGTCACCACCATGAAGATGATGAGCAGCACCAGCACCACGTCCACCAGGGGCGTGATGTTGATGTCCGAGCGGACACCGCTCTTGCCGACGTCCATCGCCATCGCTTACGCCTTCGCGGGAGCGGTGGCGGGCTTGCTGGTCCCCGGGTTGGTGAGCGGCTCGTCGAAGCGCCCTTCCTTGAGGAAGAAGTCCACCAGTTCGTTGCTGGCGTCGGCGATGTCCACCGTCATCTCCTCCACCCGGTTGGTGAGGTAGTTGAACATCATCAGCGCGGGGATGGCGACCAGAAGGCCGAAGGCGGTGGTGATCAACGCCTCCGAGATACCCGCCGAGACCGAGGCCAGGCCGCCGGAGCCGGAGGTGGCCATCAGCTGGAAGGCGGTGATGATGCCCAGCACCGTGCCCAGGAGGCCCACGAAGGGGGCGGAGGAAGCCACCGTGGCCAGCCCGGAGAGGCCCCGCCGCAGATCGGCCGTCACCCGCAGCGTGGCGCGATCGATCGAGCGGTTGATGGCCTCTACAAGGTCGAAGTCGCCGACGTCGTGCGGGCCCTGCTGGCGGAGCGCTTCGCGGCCCTTGTTGTACTCGGAGATCCCCGATCCCAGCACCCGCGGGATGTGGCCGTACTTCATCGACGTCGCCAGCTTGGCCGCCTCCACCATCTGGTGGCCCGGCAGCAGATCGCGCAGTTTCTCCGCGTACCTGCGGCTCTGGTCCTTGGCGCGCGAGAAGCTGAACATGCGCTCGGCCATCACGCTGAGCGAGTACACGGACATGATGGCCAGGACGATGACGACCAGCCGGGCCGGCAGGCCCATCGACTTCCACATCCCGACGAGACTGAAATCCATGGGGGTGACTTCCTCCGGAATTGCTTCCCGAAATCTCCTGAATCTCTCACTGGCGGGCGAAAGGGCGGCAGAAACTACACAGGCAGCCCCTTGCTGTCAACGCGAGGGGGCGGGCATGTCGCTCAGAGGGCGCAGGCCCCCAGAGGCCCCCCGGCGCCCGGGCCGGCCAGGCGCTTGACTGTCCGAACCGGTTCGGCCGAATCTGCCCGCGTCCTCCATGATGCGCGCCCGCTTTGCGCCTCTTCTCCTGCTGGCCGCATCCGCCTCCGCGCAGACCACCACCGGAGCAATCTCCGGCCGCATCCTCGACGCCCAGAGCAAGCGGCCCGTCGCCTCCGCCTCCATCACCGCCTCCAGCCCGGCCATGCCGGGGGAGGAGACCGCCCATACCGACCAGAGCGGCGAGTTCGTCATCGATCTCCTTCCCCCGGGCCGCTACACGCTCTTCATCCAGGCCGACGGGCACCAGGCCTTCACCCAGGAGGCGGTGCTGGTGGGCGCCGGCCGCGAGGTGCGCCTGCGCCTCTCCATGCTGCCCGACAGCATGCTCGCCGCCCCTTTCTCGCTGGGCGCGCAATTGCCCCTGGTTCCGGGCGGCTCCGCGCGCGCCGAGGGCGCCATCGAGCGGGAGCAGATGGACCTCATCCCGTACGGCCGCGACGAGCCCAGCTACGAGGCGCCCGTGGCCCAGGTCCCCGGCGTCTTGCCGCAAAGCCTGGAGATGTACGGTTCGCCCGCGGGAGCCACGCGGTACCGGATCGACGGCCTGACGGTGAACGAGCCGGGCACCCAGGGCCAGGGGCGGCGGCTTCTGCAGCGCTTCCTCGACCAGGTGAACGTGGAGACGCGCGGTCTGGGCGCCGACGCGGGCCGGGGCGCGGGCACCATCCAGGCGGTGACCAAGTCCGGGGGCAACGACCTGCACGGCTCCGCCTTCCTCGACTGGATGCCCATCGAGGTCCCGCGCCAGAACCTGCGCTACAACATCGACGGCGGCGCCGAGCTGGGCGGAGCGCTGGAGCGCAACCGGGTCTGGTTCTACGGGGGGTTCGCCCCCGTGCTCATGGCCAGCACCTCCGGCAGCGCGTCGACGGAATACCAATACGTGGGCAAGATCTCCTGGCGGCCGGCCGAGGGTCAGACTTTCGTCCTGAGCGCCATCTCCGACGACTTCTCCCTCCGTTACCTGGGCAACATCGGCGACCGGGCCGCCCAGGTCGACGCGTTGGCGGGCTGGAGCCACCAGGCCGACTCCGACTCGGTGCAGGGCAAGGTGACCATCGTGCAGCGCGCCGAGTTCTTCGGGCGGCATCGCATCGCCTACGGGCTGGACGGCGCGCACGAGAGCGCCGTGGGAACGACGCGCTGGGCGCTGCTGGGCTTTCTCCAGGACACGTGGAGCCCCGCCGAGGAGTGGTCGATCGAGGGCGGACTGCAGCTGGACGACGAGCACGGCATTGCCACCGAGGTCCTGCCCCGGCTGGCCGTGGCCTGGGACTTCAGCGGCGCCGGCACGTCGCGGGCCTACGCCTTCTACGGCCGCTTCCTCGATCCGGTGGCGGTGGCCGATCCGGCCCGTGTGATCGAGAACCACCTGGGCCTGGGCGTGGACCACCGGCTCTGGCGCGACCTTACGGGCGGCCTTCTGTACGTGCACAAGATGTTCGACGGCGCCCTGGACGGGCGCAGCAGCTACGACGCTCTGACCATCTCGGTGGCCAAGCCGTTCTCCTTCGGCACCCTGCTGGCAGCGAGCTACACGTATTCCTCGCTGCGCGGCGCATCCGACATCCCGGAGGACGCGCCCAGCCAGGTCAAGCTCGACGCCGCCTACGCCTACGAATGGGACGCGAAGACCACGCTGACCGGGGGCGCCAGTTTCCGGGCCATCGAGACCTCCCCCTGGACCATCGCGCTCGACGCGCGCCTGGGCCTTTCGCGCATCCTCTCCAACCCTTACGTGCTGGCGCTCAACCTCGACGTCTTCAACCTCTTCGACCGGCAGGAGGGCGGGCAGCCGCCGCTCGCCATCCGCTTCGGGGCGCGGCTCTCATTCTGAGAGGCCGCGAAGCACCGAGGCCAGGTCCTCGGGCAGGGCGCTCTGGTAGCGGGCACGGAAGCCGTCCGGGTGGGCGAACGCGAGCCGCGCGGCGTGCAGGAAGTGGCGCGTGAGCCCGGGAAGCTCCGCGCCGCCATAGAGCGCGTCTCCCGCCAGCGGGTGACCGATGAAGGCGAGGTGGGCGCGGATCTGGTGCATGACGCCGGTGGGGATCTCCACCTCCAGCAGGGTGAAACCGCCGCGACGTTCCAAAGGAAGGAAGCGGGTGACGGCGGCGCGAGCGCCGTGCTCTTCGGCGTAAGCCGGATCGCTCGCCGCCTGCATGCGGCGCGGGTCGCGCGGATCGTGCAGCAAGGGCAGGGCGATCTCCCCGCCGGCGTGGATCTCTCCTCCCACCAGCGCCAGGTAGCCCTTCTCCACCGTGCGGGCGGCGAATTGCGCCCGGAGCATGGCGTGGGCGGCCTCCGTGCGCGCGGCAAGCAAGAGCCCGGAGGTGTCGGTGTCCAGGCGGTGCACCAGGCCGCCTTCGCGCGGCGAGGGGCCCACCTTCGCCAGCTCGGGGAAGCGGCCTACCAGCGCGTTCGCCGCCGTCCCCGTCTCCCCGGCCTTGAGCGGATGCGAGGGCATGCCCGCCGGCTTGTCCACCACTACCAGATGCGCGTCCGCGTGCACGATGCGGATGGGCAGATCCGGCTGCGGCACCGGCTGGTCGGGCGGCGGCCGCACCACCGAGATCCGCGCCCCCGCCCGCACCGGCGTCCCCTTGGGAGCGCGCTTGCCGTCGACGCGCACGCGGCCTTCCGCGATCCACTCCATCGCCCGTCCCCGGGAGACCCCGAAGAGCTTCGCCACCGCACGGTCCAGCCGGTCGCCCGGCGCGTCCTCGGGGACGGCGCGCTCGTCGATCTCCCCCTCGCTCATGAAAGGGCCGCGCGCACGTGGGCGGACGCCCAGGAGGCGAGGCCGTAGATCGACTCCATGGGATTGACGCCCAGGGAGGTGGGAAAGACGCTGCCGTCCACCACGAAGAGGTTGGCGAGCGTGTGGTGGCGGAGCTGCGGGTTCACCACCGAGCGCGCGGGGTCGGCGCCCATCCGGCACCCGCCCATCTGGTGGGCGGTGAAGACGGCCACCCGGTTGGGGCCCATGGCCATGCCGTCGATCAGCCCCAGGTCGGCCTCGGATCGGATGGTCACCGGGTCGGCGTGGAAGCTGACGATCTCCTTCGCCCCGGTCTGCAGATGGATGCGGGCGATGGCCTTCATCCCCGCCCGGAAGCACTCGTACATCCGGTCGGTGAAGGGGTAGTCGAGCTTCGGCCCGCCGCCATCGCGCAGGGTCACGGTGCCGCCTTCCTCGCCGGCATCGAACCCGTCGACCATCAGGGAGATCGTGGCGCAGACGTTGGGGAGCAGCGCCATCCGTGCCCTCAGCGCGGGGCCGAATCCGGGCATGGCGGTGGAGGCGAGCATGGGGTGCACGGGCGCGGCCTCGATGAAGAACCCCGCCCCTTCACTGCGCCGGGCGAAGTGGTGGGAGGCGACGCTCTGCGGAGCGCCGTAGAAGGCCTCGATCCGCTCCTGGTAGAAGGCGCCCATCCCCACCACCGGGTGCAGCCAGGTCTTCTTCCCCACCGGCCCCTGGTCGAGGCCGGAGCGGAGCAGCAGGGCGGGAGAATTGAGGGCGCCGCCCGAGACCACCACCAGCCGCGGCTCGACGCGGATCGTGCGGCCGGCCGCCTTCTGGGTGCCGGGCTCGAGCAGCGCGCCGACCACGGCGGTGGCGCGGGTGGCCTTCCACTCGATCTTCTCCACCCGGCAATTGGCGTAGACCTCGGCGCCGGCGTTGACCGCGTCGGGAAGGTAGGTGAGGGCGGCGCTCTGCTTGGCGTCCACCGGGCAGCCCATCCCGCAGTACCCGGTGCGCAGGCACTGGCGGACGTTTCGCTTGGTGGTGTCCACCTGCCAGCCCAGCTTCTTGCAGCCGTCGTAGATCAGGCGGTTGTTGGGGTTGGTGTCGTCGTAGTCGACCTTGGTGATGGAGAGCCGCTGCTCCACTTCCTCGAAATGCGGGCGAAGCATCTCAGGGGTGAGCGCCAGTCCCTCGGTGCGCTGCCAATGCTCGAGCACGTGGTCGGGCGTGCGGTAGCTGGTGGTCCAGTTCACCACCGTGCCGCCGCCCACCGCGCGCCCCTGCAGCACCTGGATGGAGAGGTCCGCGGTGGCCCGGTTGCCGCGGTCCTGGTAGAGGCGGGGGAAGGCCGTGGCCTCCTGCATGTCGAACTCTTCCTTGGTGTGGTAGCCGCCTTCCTCCAGCACCACCACGCTCGCTCCCGCGCGCGCCAGCCGGGAAGCGACCATGGCGCCGCCCGGGCCGCTGCCCACGATGCAGAGATCCGGCTTGAGCAGGAGGTCCTTGTCGCTGCCGGTGTGGATCATCGCCGCGCTCCCAGCACCGACTTGACCAGGTCGTAGGGCGGGCCGGGGTAGCCCACCGAGGCGTAGGTCTCCGGGGCGGAGAAGTAGAGGGCGCAGCAGAGGCGCTTCATCGCCTGGTAGCCGGTCCGTTGGATGGCCAGCCGCGAGGACTGCCAGCGGCGCAGGTGCGCGTCCTGATCTTCCGCCGACATGGAGGTGAAGGTCCGCGGCGGCCCGCCCTGCAGGAGGCTGAAGAGGGCGTTGTCGAAGAGGGCGAGGAGTTGCTTCAGGTCCTTGCGGTCGTTCCGGGGGAGGGGAGCGAGGAAGGCATCGGCGCGGCCGGCGATGTCCAGGTCGGAAGCCGTGGGCCCGGTGGGCTTCTCTTCCGCCAGCACCCGGTCGGCGACGGCCGCCCAGATGGAGTATTCGGCGGGAGTGAAGAACTGGAGCGCGCGCCCTCCGGGCACCTCGCGCAGCTTCGTCTTCCGCAGCGCGACCGGAACCGCTCCCGCCGCCGCCAGCAGGGCGGCCCCGGCCACGGTCTTCTTCAGCAGGCCTCGCCTGGTCTCGGGCACCGGGCGCATTGTAGCAGGGGCAGACGGCGCTGCCCTTGAGTCTTTCGGAGCGAGCTCGCCCTCAGATTGGGAGCGGCAGGCGGCGGACGCGGGTGCCGTCGAGGGAAAAGAGCGCGTTCGCCACCGCGGGGGCGGCCGGTGAGAGAGCGGCTTCGCCCATGCCGCCGGGAGGGGCGCTGCTGTCGACGATGTGGACCTCGATCTCCGGCATCTCCGCGATGCGCAGCGGGGTGTAGTCGGCGAAGTTCTCCTGCTCGGCCATGCCGTTGCGCACGGTGATCTGCTGGTGCAACGCCGCGGAGAGCCCGTAGACGATGGCGCCGCGCACCTGCGCCTCGATCCCCAGGCGATTGACCGGCGTCCCACAGTCCACGGCCGCCACCATGCGCCGCACGCGGACGCCGCCGCCCGGCCACCTCGACACCTCGGCGATCTCCGCCACGTAGCCGCCGTGCGAGAAGCAGGCGGCGAATCCGGTTCCGGCCTTCCGCGCGGACCACCCGGCGCGCTCGGCGGCCATCTCGATGACGGCGCGCAGGCGGCCGGCGTCGTACTCCCGCCGCGGCTTCGCAGGCCCGATGTCCTTGGAGAGCATCTCCAGCTGCAATTCCACCGGGTCGCGCCCAGCCAGCGCCGCCAGTTCGTCGAGGAAGCCCTGGACGACGAAGACGTTCGCGGAATCCTCCACGGCCCGCCACTGGCCGCGCGGCACGGACGAGGGCATCTCCGAGTAAGCGAGCCGGAAGTCGGGGACGAAGTTGGCCGGGAAGTCGGTGCGATCCACCTCACCCGGATGCAGCTCGCCGCCGCCCTCCGGCGTCCAGCGCAGGAAGGTACCCCGCGAGGCGTTGACCAGGTGGTGCGACCAGGCCGAGACGCGGCCCGCCGTCACTCCGCCCTGCAACCGGTGGATACCGGCCGGCCGGAAGAAGCAGTGGCGGATGTCGTCTTCCCGCGTCCAGGCCACCTGGACCGGCGCCTTCACGGATTTGGAGAGGTGCACGGCCTCCGCCACGTAGTCGGAGTAGAAGCGGCGCCCGAAGCCTCCGCCCATGCGCGTCGGATGGATCTTCACCGACTCGCCGGGCAACCCGCTGACCAGCCGCGCCACCCGGTGCGCGCCTTCCGGATCCTGGGTCGGAGCCCAGACGTCGCAGCGGTCGGGGCGCACGTCGGCGACGCAGTTCATCGGCTCCATCGGCGCGTGCGCCAGGAAGGGAACCTCGTAGGTGGCTTCGTGGCGCCGCTCGGCCGAGGCGAAAGCCTTGTCGAATTCGCCGTCGTTCCGCTCCACGAAGTGCGGCGGCTGCAAGAGGCGCGCGCTCCAGTCCTGGCGCATGCGCTCGGAATCGTCGGCGCTTCCCCCGCTCCACTCGATGCGCAGCGACTTGCGTGCCTGCATCGCCTGCCAGGTCCCGTCCGCGATCACGGCCACGCCCGGCGGCGGCTTGGGGCTGTTCTCGGGGAACTCGGGAAGGCGGTCGGGGTCGATGGAGACCACCGCCTTGACGCCCTTGCTCCCCAACGCGGCGCGGCCGTCGATCCGCTCGGGGCGCGCCCCGTAACTGGGCGAGCGCTCCACGCTGGCGACGAGCATGCCCGGGACCCGGACGTCGAGGCCGAACTGGACGGCGCCGCGGACGATGTCGGGCACATCCAGCCCGCGGTGCCGTCCACCCACCAGGGGGCGGCCGGCGGCATCCCTCAACTTGGGGCTGGCAGGAACCGGAAGAGCCGCGGCGGCCCGCACCAGGGAGCCAAACGGCGCCCTCCTCCCGCTTTGCGAATGGACCACGCTGCCCTCGCGCGCGTCGCACTCCTCGACCGGGACGCTCCAGCGCGTCGCTGCCGCCTGGACCAGCATCTCCCGCGCGGCGGCCCCGGCGGCGCGCAAAGGCCCCCAGGAGCCGCGCATGCTGTTGCTCCCGCCGACGTACTGGGGGCCGTACTCCGGAGCGAAATCGGCCTGCCGGAGGCGGACGCGGTCGAGGGGGACGCCCAGTTCGTCCGCCACCAGCACCGCGATGGCCGTGCGGACCCCTTGCCCCATCTCCGGACGGGGAATCGTCACCTCGACTCGCCCCTTGCCGTCGATCTGGACGAAGACGTTCGGGCGAAAATCAGGATCGGCCCGTTCCGCCGACCTTGCCGGCCAGGGCAGCAGGGCGCCGGTGGCCAGCGCACCGATGCGCAGCACCTGGCGGCGGGTGAGGGTCTTCGCGCCGCTCATGTGTTGCCTGCCGCCTTGAGGATGGCCCGCCGGATGCGGTCGTAGGTTCCGCAGCGGCAGAGGTTGCCGGTCATGCCCCTGTCGATCTCCAGATCGGTCGGATGCGGCTTGGTCTTCAGGAGGGCGGCGGCCTGCATGATCTGGCCCGCCTGGCAGTAGCCGCACTGCGGCACGTCCTCCTCGATCCAGGCCCGCTGCAGGGAAGCCGATGCCGTCGCGGCCAGCCCCTCGATGGTGGTCAGGCTCTTGCGCCCGACATTCGAGACGGGGGTGATGCAGGAGCGCACGGCGGCTCCGTCGAGGTGGACCGTGCAGGCGCCGCAAGCGCCCACGCCGCAGCCGTACTTGGTGCCGGTGAGACGCAGCGTGTCGCGCAAGACCCAGAGCAGCGGCGTCTCCGGCTCGACGTCGACGACGCGGCTCTGCCCGTTGACGCGCAGGCGAAGTCTCATGCCCTCGCAGAACAGGCAACGCGCGGGAGCATTTCACCGCGCCCTGGCTCCCGGTCTTGAATCGGAGCGCGGCCGGGGCCTTTCTCCCGGCCGCGAAAGGCTCAGTTGTTCGCCGCGCCCGCGGTGATCCAGGCCTCGATCAGGTCCACCTGGGCCTGGCTGATGGGCGGGGCCGTCGCCGGCAAGGGCATCGGGGAGCCGCAGGCGGGCTGGGTCCCCGCGAACTTCGAGAACACCTTGTTGAAGAGCAGGCTGGCGGCGGCGTTGGAGGGGGCGACGCGCGACATCGGCGGCGAGAGCGAGGCGCACGTGACTCCCGACGTTCCCGCCGCGGTGCCGGAGGCGGGGACGTCCACCAGGTTGGTATAGGCGAGGGACTGCGTGGACATGTCGAGGTTGCCCAAGGTGACGCCGCTGCCGCCCGGCTTGTGGCAGCCGGTGCAGCGCACGCCGATCACGTCGGCGTAGACGTTGGTGAAGGTGGGAGTGAGGACGTCGCAGCTCACCACCACCGACTGCGTGAAGGTGGTGGTGCAGACGCTGGCATTGGGCGAGACGGTGAGCGTGAGGGTCACCGGGCCGGGAGTGGGCGGGCAGGTGAAGACGGGGGTGGCGCTGACCGGGTTGTCGAAGGCCCCCGCCGTCGAGGTCCAGGCGTAGCTGGGCGGGACCGATCCCGCCGAGGCCACGGCCGCCAGCGCGACCGTGCCGTTGACCGAGGTTTCCAGCGGGGAGGCCGACAGCGAGTTGATGTTGGCGCAGACCGAGGTGCTGCCGCTGACGATGATGGACCCTGCGTCCGCTTCGGCGGGGCTGCAGGCCAGGTTGACGGATACGGCCGTCGTGGCCCCGCTGATCACGCTGAAGGGAGCGGAGCCCAGGCAGGTGAGGGTGCCATCGACGGTGGTCGCCGTGAGCGTGAGCGTGTAGCCCGGGCCGGAGGGAATGCCGCCCACCAGGAACGAGATGGTGTTGCTGGACTGCACGTTGACGGTGCCCGACTGCGAGAAGGTGGTCCCGTTCGTGATCGACCAGCTCACCGTGTCGACGGTGACTCCCGGCGCGAGCTGCAGGTCGACGCCGATCTTCCCGCCGGAACCCGTCGATGAATCGCTCTCGCCCGAACAGGCCAGAGTGGATGCGAGCCCGATGGCCACAATGGCCAATGCCATGCGCTGACTGGCGGATCGCATGTCGATACCCTCCGTAAGGATGGCGCAGGACCGCCCTCGCGCTTGTTGGACACTTCCCGGGTGGGTCAGGGAACAACTGCCTTGCGGGCTACCCGAAAAACACCTCGGCCACCCCGTAGAAGGCGTCGTCCACCGTCTTCAGCTTCGCGGTGGCCTCCGCGAGGGGCACGCTGACGATCTGGTTCCCCCGCAGGGCGGCCATCTTCCCCCACTCCTTCCGCGCCACCATGTCGGCGGCGTGGACGCCGAAGCGGGTGGCCAGCACCCGGTCGAAGGCGGTTGGGGTGCCGCCGCGCTGGATGTGCCCCAGCACCGTGGCCCGGGTCTCGAATCCGGTGGCCTTCTCGATCAGCTCGGCGATCTGCTGGCCGATGCCGCCCAGGCGGACGTGCCCGAACTCGTCCACCCTGGACGCCGCCCTCGCCTCCTGGCCGCCCAGCTTCGCGCCCTCCGCCACCACCACGATGGAGAAGTTCACCCCGCGCGAGCGGTGGCGGCGGCCGATCTGCTCGCAGACGCGGTCGATGTCCACGGGCTTTTCGGGGATGAGGATCACGTCCGCCCCGCCGGCGATCCCGGAGTGCACGGCGATCCAACCCGCGTGCCGGCCCATCACCTCGCAGACGATCACCCGGTTGTGCGACTCGGCGGTGGAGTGCAGCCGGTCGATGGCGTCGGTGGCGATCTGCACCGCGGTGTCGAAGCCGAAAGTCAGGTCGGTGCCGGCGAGGTCGTTGTCGATGGTCTTCGGCACCCCGAGGACGTTGGCGCCCATCTGGTGCAGCCTGGTCGCCACCCCCAGCGTGTCCTCGCCGCCGATGGCCACCACCCCACCCACGTTGAGCGCGGCCAGGTTCCGCAGCACCATCTCCGCGCCGCCCGGCTTCTTGAAGGGGTTGGTGCGGCTGGTCCCCAGGATGGTGCCGCCCAGGTGGAGGATGCCGCTGGTGGCCTCGCGGGTGAGGCGGTCGTGCAGGGGCGGATCCATCAGGCCGCGCCAGCCTTCGCGCACGCCCATGATCTCCAGGCCCTGCTGCTCGCCTCGCCGCACCACCGCCCGGATCACCGCGTTGAGGCCCGGGCAGTCGCCCCCGCCGGTCAAGACCGCGATCTTCATGGCGGCGGACCCTCGCAGGAGCCTCGGGCGATTTCAAGAGTGCAGGTGCCGCCGGGTGATCATCTGCACGGGCCCGAGGAAGAGGTGCTTCTCGCTGTAGGGCTGCCTGCTGGACTTGCCGGTGGGCCGCTCCAGCCACTGGCGGGCGATCACCTCGCCATTGTGCCCCAGGCCGGAGAGCAGGTGCGCATCCGCGCGCGCCAGGTAGCGGCGCACCAGGGGGCGGAGCAGGGAGCGGAACTTCGCCCCGGGCAGCGCGGAATGGCGCCGGCCCAGGTGCAGCCGCCCGTCGAAGGCGGCGGAGATGTGCAGAAGCTCGTG
>DATKAG010000199.1:0-9188 GCA_035498355.1 Myxococcales bacterium
CACCGCAGCGCTTGAAGATCAGGGCCACGTGCCCGAAGACCTCATCCCAGCGCTCGAGCAAGACGCAACGGGTGGGGGCGTGGGCGCAGGAGTACTACGGCAGCCATCCTGCTCCTCCGGAAGATGCCCGCGATCACGCGCTGCCCGAGCACGATGCCGAATGAGCAAGGCCAGCCCCGGATCGCGAATGCGCGGGATACGCGAGCCAAAGTTGGCCGCGGCGCTCGTCACCTGCTCGAGGCGCTTCTCCATCTCTTGCCAGGCTTCGCCAGGGCCGCTGGACTCCGCGCCCACACCTGCCACCGCGCCGACGACCGCCGCCGCCAACTCGACCTTGTTTCGGGCCGCGTTCCGGTGGAACCGATCCAGTCCCTGGCAGGGCTCGCCGGTAGAGAGGTGGTAGCAACCCATGCCGCCACGCTACCAACCCCCTCTGACATTCCCGACGAAGCGTCACTCCGCCGCGAAATCACGGCTGATTCTTGCTCATGACCGCTTCCGGCGCGCGATTGCGTTGGACAGGGCGTGCACCCGCTCGACGTCGAAGCCATCCGCAAGCATTTCCTCTTCCCGGACCGCGGGCGGGTGGTGACCAACAACGCCGCCAGCACCCAGCCCCCGCGCGAGCTGTTCGACCTGCTCCGCGCGCTCGGGGGCGACTACGAGAACGTCCACCGCGGCCAGTCGCGCGCGGCGCGCGCCACCACCGCGCTCTTCGAGCAGTCGTTCGACACCGTCGCGCGCTTCCTCCACGCCCCGAGCCGCCGGAACATCGTCGCCTGCCGGAACACCACCGAGGCGATCAACACCGTGATGTACGCGCTGATGACCGGGTTCCGCGACGGCGACAACGTGGTCACCACCCTGATGGAGCACAACTCGAACTACGTGCCCTGGTACGGGATGTGCCGCGAGATCCTCCCCCGCTTCGGGGTGCGGGTGGAGTGCAGGCTGGCGAGGTTCGATCCCGGAACCGGCGAGCTCGACCTCGATCACCTGGCCTCGCTGGTCGACCGGCGCACCCGGCTGGTCTGCTGTACCGGCGCCTCCAACTTCTTCGGCACCAGGAGCCCGCTGCACCTGGTGCGGGAGATCGCACGCCGCCACGGCGCATATCTCCTGGTGGACGGGGCGCAGCTGGTTCCTTCCACGCACGTCGACGTGGCGGAACTGGACGCCGACTTCCTCGCCTTCTCCTTCCACAAGATGCTCGCGCCCTTCGGCGTCGGCGTCCTGTACGCCAAGGAAGGATTGCTGGAGGCCGGCCGGCCGTTCCTCTACGGGGGCGACATGATCGCGGAGGGACAGGTCTCCCCGGAGCACGTCGCCTACAACTCCCTGCCCTGGAAGTACGCGGCCGGAACGCCCAACGTCCTGGGCATGATCATCTCCGCGCAGGCGATCCGGCTGCTGATCGATCTGGCGCTCGACCCCCATCGCCCACGCTTCTTCGGGTGCGACACGCCCTTCGGGCGGGCGGAGGTCGAGGCGGCGATGGAGCGGATTGCTGCGCATACCCGGCGCCTCACCCAGCGCGCCCTGGACGCCCTCTCGCGCATCGACGGGATCGAGATCTACGGCCCGCTCGACGCCGGGCGGCGGACGCCCCTGGTGGCGTTCAACCTGCCGGGGCGCAGCCCCTTCGACGTCGCCGCCGCTCTCGATGAACGCGGAGTCGAGGCGCGGGCCGGCTGCCACTGCGCCACGCTGGCGCACCGGGGGCTGGGTCTCGACCCGCCGGCAAGCTGCAGGTTGAGCTTCTACCTCTACAACACGGAGGCCGAGGTGGACCTCGCCACCTCGGCGGTCGCGGCCATCGCCCGGGGCGCGATCCTCAGCGCCCCATCCGCCGCGCCGCCGTCGAGCGCAGCTGCTGCGAAGCCTGGCTCAACCGCCACGACTTCTTCTGCACCACGTAGCTCTGCTCCAGGAGACGCTCGGAGATCCGGCGCACCTCTGGGAGCGCTTCAGACAAATGTCGAGATTCGGAGACATGGGCGAGAGCTGGGCACTGAGCGTACGGCCGGCAACCCCTCGGGCCCGGTGCCTACTGCGCCAGGAGCCCCCAGCGGGCGGCCAGGCGCACCAGGTCGACGGCGGAGTGCGCGTTGAGCTTGCGCAGGATGCGGCCGCGGTGGGTCTCCACGGTGCGGGGGCTGATGGAGAGCAGCCGGGCGATCTTCCCGGTGGGGTTCCCCTGGACGCAAAGCTCGAAGATCTCCCGCTCGCGGGCGGTGAGGGAGGCCAGCGGCGAGGGCGGCTTTTCGCCGCTGCGCAGGCGCCGGTAGTCCGAGACCACGAAGTCGGAAACCTGGGGGGCGAGGTACGTTTCGCCACGGGCCACGGTCCGGATGGCCTCCACCACCTCGGCCGCCGACTGCGACTTGCAGGCGTAGCCCAGGACGCCGGCCTGCAGGGCGTCGGCGACGTGGGCCTCGTCGGCCACCATGCTCAGGGCGAGCACCCGGCGGCCGGGGTCGTCGCGCAAGAGCTGGCGGGCGATGCCGATGCCGCTCACGCCCGGGAGCATCACGTCCAGCACCACCACCTCGGGCTGGGCGGCGAGGATCGCCGGGATCGCCTCCTGCGCGTTGGAAGCCTCGGCGACGATCTTCAGGTCCGGCGCGCTGGAGAGCATGGCCCGCAGGCCTTCGCGGAAGAGGAGGTGATCGTCCACCAATGCCACGCTGAGAGGGCTCATGGGTTCCCCTTACTCTCAATGCTGGGTCGTGGATACTGCGTAGAAGCCGGTATCTGCCGGGGAGCCGATACTTCTTCCGCCCGCCAGTGCCCAGGACGGGCGATCCGCCGTAGCTTCGTCCGGGATGGCCGGCGCGACATCATCGTCATCGGCGCCTCCGCAGGCGGGGTGGAAGCGCTGGCAGCCCTGGCGCGGCAGCTTCCGGCCGACCTGGGCGCCGCCATCCTCGTCGTCCTCCACCTCGCCGCCGGGCACAAGAGCGTGCTCCCCCGCATCCTCGGCTCGGCAGGCCCGCTTCCCGCCAAGCACACGCGCAACGGCGAGGCCATCGTTCCCAACCGCATCTACGTGGCGCGCCCCGACCACCACCTCCTCGTCCACGACGGCCACGGCCTGGCGCTGGTGCAGGACCCGAACGACGCCAGGGTCGCCCTTCGCCTGCCCGGACTGCGGCGGGGTGCTCAACGAGGTGCACGAAGGGGACCTGCTCCGCTTCCGCTGCCAGGTGGGGCACGCCTACGCGCCCGAGGCCCTGTATCTACAGCAGAGCACGCAGATGGAGGGGGCGCTCTGGGCGGCCCTGGAGGAGCAGGCCTCGCTGCCCCGTCGGATGGCAGTGCGCGCGCGGGAGCTGGGCCAGGCTAGGTCTTCGGCCCGTCATGACGAACGCGCCCAGGCCGCGGAGGCGCATGCGCGGATGATCCGCGACGCGCTGAAGCTCGGCGCGCCGCCGAGGGGCGAGCAGCCCGACTGACGTGCTGCAGGGGGAAGGTGAGCACGATCACTGCCCCGCCCCCGGGCCGGTTCTGCGCCCGGATGGTGCCTCCCAGCCTCTTCATGGTCCCCGACGCCAGCCAGAGCCCCAGCCCGGTCCCCCGCACCCCCTTGGTGGTGAAGAAGGGCTCGAAGAGCCGCGGCTGCACCGCCGGGGAGAAGCCCTTCCCCTGGTCGGCCACGCTCACCAGCACCGCCCGATCGGTCTGGCGGCCGGTGACGGTCACAATGCCGCCCTCGGGCATGGCGTCGCGGGCGTTGCGCAGGAGGTTGACGAAGAGCAGGGAAAGCTCGGCCGCCGATCCCCGCACCGCGGGGAGCTCGGGAATGCCGACGCGCACTTCCACGGGGGGCGCGGCGTCGCGGAAGTCGATGTCCACCAGGGCGGCCGCCTGGGACACCACCCGGTCCAGCCGCACCGCCGTCACTCCCAGCGCCCCGGTATGGGCGAAGTCGTGCAGGCGCGTCACCACCTCGGAGGCGAGCTCGACCCGCTGCTGGATGGCCCGCACCGGGTCCGCGCCCTCGCCGCCGGCGGAGGCCGCCCCGCGCAAGGCGGAGAGCTGGAAGCTGGCCCCCCGCAGCGTGTTGCCCAGGTCGTGGGCGATGGAGGCGGCCAGCTCCCCCAGCACCCGCAGCCGCTCCCGGTGGAGCAGCGCCTCCCGGGTGCGCGCCGGATCCTGGTCGGCGCGCGCGCGGCCGGCCACGTCCTCGATGAGGGCGAGGACCACCTCCCTTCCCTCGTGGAGGCCGCGCTCCAGGTGGATGGAGAGGATGACCTCCGGCCCTTCCCGGTAGAGGAGATCGCCGGCCACGGTCGGGCCGTGGAGCATTTCCGCGGCGTGCGAGGCGAGGAGCGCGCGGAGATCGGAAAAGGAAGGCGCGCTCTTCGGCTCCACTGCCACCAGCTTCCCCCGGGTGGAGCGGGCCAGCTGGGCGAAGCGGGCGTTGCTCAGCTGGATGCGCCCTTCGTCCACCATGGCCAGGGCGGACGGGGAAAAGCGCAGCCCGAAAGCCCCCAGCCTGTAGATGGCCAGGCCCTGGCTGGCACGCCGGTCGGAGCGCTCCACAAGATCCTGGTACTTGCGCACCAGGTCGGCGTACTTGAGGCGCAGGTCCTGGACGGACTCATCGTCGGGAGCGCTTGCCATTGTTGCCGCTGCCCTTGAGGGCGGCCAGCTCGGACGCCAGGTTGGCCATCTTGGTGGCATCCTCGAAGATGATCACCGAGCCCAGGACCGTGCCCCCGTCGACGATGGGCACGGCGGCCACCGTGGCCCTGCCCTCGCTGCCGTTGGGAAGCTCGTAGCCGATCTGCTCGGCGCGCATGGGCGCGTTCTGCGAGACGGCCTTGCGCATCTTCTGCAGCACCGGCCGCTGCAGGGCGGGGACGCTCAGGGTCCAGAGGAGCTGTCCCACCGCCTCGGCCGCGGGAATGCCCAGGAGGCGTTCGGCGGCCAGGTTCCAGAGCTTGATGCGCCCGCTGGAGTCGAGCACCGCCACCGCCGCGCTCAGGCTGCGGATGGTGGTCCGCTGGACGAATCCCAGCGAGTTCATCTCCTCGGTGCGGTGGGCCAGCTCCCGGTTGGTGGCGTCCAGCTCGGCGTTGGTGGACTGCAACTCCTCGTTGGTGGTCTCCAGCTCCTCGTTGGTGGTCTCCAGCTCCTCGTTGGTGGTCTGCAGCTCCTCGTTGGTGGTCTGCAGCTCCTCGTTGGCGCCCTGCAGCTCCTCGTTGGTGGTCTCCAGCTCCTCGTAGGCCGACTGGCGCTCCTCGTTGGCCTTGCGCAGGTCGCGCTCCATGTCGCGGAAGGCGGTGACGTCCTGGACGGCGTAGAGCAACCCGCTCACCTCGTGGCCGGCGTCGCGCAGGGCCGTCACCTCCACCGAGATCTGCTTGGTCCCCTGGTCCCCGGCCCGGCTCAGGGTCCCGCTCCCGGCCTCCGAGACGCTGCGGCCCT
This sequence comes from Myxococcales bacterium, assembly GCA_035498355.1. GTDB lineage: Bacteria > Myxococcota > Myxococcia > Myxococcales > 40CM-4-68-19 > 40CM-4-68-19. Next base: position 5,434 of record DATKAG010000199.1, read on the forward strand.
CGCGCACCGCGGCGGTCTTCTCGATCAGCGGCTCGCCCGGTAGCCCGGAAAGGTTGAGCGAGGCGAGCTTCTTCCCCGTGACGTCGTTCTCCCCCCGTCCCCAGAGCCTGGCGGCGGCGTTCCAGAGGAGGATGGTGCCGTCCTTGGCGGTGGCGATCAGCGGGGTGGACTGGACCACGTCGCGGTGGAACTGGTCGACCGGCCCGCTCTCGCCCTGGCCCTCGTCGGCCGAGCGGGCCACCGATTCCTGCTCCAAAAGCGAGACCAACCGCTCCTGGGGGACGGCGGCGTCCCGCCGTCCTTCCTTGCGGTAGATGCGCCGCTGCGGGTCGATGGCCTCGAAGATCTTCCCGGCGAAGGGGATCAGCTCGCTCTTCCTCAGGACCAGGAGGCCGTGCCAGCGCAGGGCGTAGTGGAAGCGGGTGAGCACCCGCTTCTGCATCTGGGCGTCGAGGTAGATGAAGACGTTGCGGCAAAGGAGCAGGTCCAGCCGGGGGATGGGCGCGTCGGAGACCAGGTCGTTGACCCCGAACACCACCGCCCGGCGGATCTCGTTGCGCACCGCCCAGCCGCCCGCCTCCTCGACGAACCAGTTCTTCAGCATCTCCGGGGGGACCGCCTCCACCTGCTCCCGGGTGTAGATGCCCCGGCGGGCGAAGGCCACGGCGCTCTCGTCCGCGTCGGTGCCGAAGACCTTCACCTCCTGGTTCTGGAAGGCCGGCCCCATGGCCTCGGCCAGGAGCAGGGCGACGGAGAAGGCCTCCTCGCCGGCGGCGCAGCCCGCGCACCAGACGCGGATCTCCTCCCCCGGCCGCTTCTCGGAGAGGAGGCGGGGGATCACCTTGCTGGAGAGCGCATCCCACATCTCCTTGTCGCGGAAGAAGCCGGTGACCTTGATGAGCATCGGGGCGATCAACGCCCCGAACTCGCTCGCCTCCCTCTCCAGCAGGGACTGGTAGTCGACCACCGAGCGGCTGCCCAGTTCGGCCATCCGCCGCTCGATCCGCCGCTCGAGCGTGGCCCGCTTGTAGTTGCGGAAGTCGAAGTTCCGACTCTCGCGGATGCGCTGGAGGATCTGCTCCACCGCCGCGTCCAGGTTGCTCGCCCCACGCCGCCGTTTCCTCGCCATCGGAGGGCAGTTCTAGGCCCTACGGGCGGGCGGTTCAACCCCTTCCCCAAGGGCCGTCCCGGCGTTCACGGCCCCGTCGCCGTCGCCGAGATCGCACGCAGTCTCTTCGGCGCTTGCGGAGACGCCCGCCTAATGGCACTGCGCCGGATCCACATGCCGGCAGAGGTGCTGGTCCACGGTCAGTGGCATGGAGTACATCAGCTGCAGCATCTCGGTGGAGGTGTTCACCGTCATCTGCGTCACCTCCGAGGCGCCGGGCTGGATCTCCAGGGTGGAGAAGCGCAGGGAGGTGCCGCCGGCGCCCACGGCCACCGCCGCCGCCGGCTCGGGCGGCGGGGAGAGCACGTTGCGCTGGATGGAGCGGGCGAAGTTGGTCCCGCTGAGGAAGCTGGCCGCGCAGTTGGGCGCGCCGGTGAGCGCGTCCGCCTGGTAGAAGGGCGCCACCGTGGAGCCCGAGGAGGCGCAGCCCACCGCCCCGCCGGTGGGGATGAGCGAGCTCCAGATCACGCAGCCGCCGAGGATGGTGGAGCTGGTGACGGTCTTCTCGTCCACCGTGGAGTACTTCAGCACCCAGCCGGCGTCGTTGCGCGACTGGAGGTTGCCGGTGGTGGTGGTGGTGGTGGCGGTGGTGGCGCTGACGTCGATCAGGTCGGAGAGCTGCAGCCGGTTCTGGTCGTAGGCGTCGGCGTCGGCGTTGGACGTCCCGGGCACGTTCAGCCGCCGGGCGCGCGCGGTGGGCGTGCCCGTGGAGTCGGCGAGGATGGCCACAGACATGAAGTCGTTCACCCCGGTGGTCCCGCTGTAGGCGCGGTTCTGGTTCGACATCGGGTACTTGAAGGCCAGAGACTCGGTGCAGGTGGTGCCGTTGCAGGTGCCGCTCAGGCCGACGCCGTTCGCCGGGCCCGTGAAGTTCATGGTGCTTGAGGGGCAGCTGGAGACCGTCACCGTCTCGCTGATGGCGTTGGTGTTGCAGGCGTTGCTGGTGGTGGTCTGCGTCTGCGTGGGCGAGGCGAACTTGGGGTTCGCCGAGGAGGTGCCGGCGCCGCTGGAGAAGGTGCTCACGTAGTGGTTGGTGGCGTTGTCGTAGGTCATCGCGGCGCTGACGGTGCAGCCGGCCGCGATGCAGTTCATGGGATCGTCGGCCCGGCAGTCGCCGCCGCCGGTGGAGCGCACGTGCGCCCGGTCCCCGCCGCCCACGAAGGCCCGCAGCCAGCCCGTCTCCTGCTGCACGGTGGTGGAGGCCACGGTGTAGATGGGCTGGTGCAGGCGCGGGTCCACCGTCCCGCCGGCGGAGGTGCTGGGCTCGTAGGCGCGGCCGAAGGTCCAGTTGTCCATCAGGCCGCTGGTGGCGTCCGCGTGGCCCGGCTCGCCGAAGCGGAAGGTCCAGACCTGCCCGCCCTCGTCGCCCAGCACCGCGGTGTCGAAGAAGCCGTCCTGCTCGAAGGTGCTGGCCCGCCCGTAGTCGACCAGGGCGGCGGTGGCGGGGAAGCCGAAGCGCATGCCCAGGGCGGGATCGTTGGGGTCGGTGGAAACCGGCTTGTAGCGGGCGATGAAGAGCGGCGAACCGGTGTACACGTCGAGCAGCGCGGCCGCCCGGCCCCGGTTGTTGTAGGGGCTGTGCCCGCCGTTGATGAACACCGCCCAGCGCTCCTCGGTGTGCCCGTAGCCGTAGTTCGGCTGGCCGGCCACGTTGGTGGTCTGCAGCAGCACCGGCCCGATGGGCGGCGGCCGGGGCGAGAACTGCCCGTAGGTCTGGCCCCAGAGCTGCTCGTCGGAGCTGCAGGGCGGCGGGTAGACCCAGAGCAGCTTGGGGGTGGCGGTGTCGGTGATGTCGAAGCTGGAGAAGTGGGTGCCGCCCTGGCGCTCGCTCACCACCGCCACGGTGTGGAACTCCACGTCCTGCTTCTTCAGCGCGTCGTTGGTGTAGGAGACGCTGCCCTTGTCGTTCTTCTGCCCGTCCACCCAGACGTCGCGGACCATGATGTCGCCGTCCATGTAGAACTGGTGGCCGTCGCGCATCATCAGCCAGAGGCGGGAGAGCTGGTCGGGGGGGATGAAGGCCCAGAGCTCGTTGCCGGTGCCGCTGTTGTAGACCACCTGGCGGAAGCCGATGTTCGGGTCCAGGGTGGGCGGGCTGGTGGTGGGCGAGCCGGCGTCGAAGGCGTGCAGCATGCCGTCGTTGGCTCCCACCAGCACGATGCGCTGCCGGCCCTCGTGGTCCTCCCAGTACTTCTCGTAGGAGTCGACGGTCTTGGTGCCCACCGTGTAGTTGGTGCTGGGCGTGGGCGTCGCCATCGAGGGGGGGTTCTGGTAGCCGTAGAGGGTGGAGATGCACTGCGAGTGCAGGCCCAGGCTGCAGATGAACTGGTCCACCGGCGGGTCCACCACCACCGGCGAGGAGTGGAAGATGTCGCCCAGCATGTGCGCCCGGTTGATGGTCACCGAGGTGTTGTTGGGGATCTCGTTGAGGATGTTGTAGCCGCGCACGTAGTCGAGGATGGCCTTGATGCAGTGGTCGCGGTCGAAGACGCTGCTGGAGTTGAGGTAGGCCGCGGGGACGGGCGTGGCCATCGCGGCCAGGATCTGGGTGCAGGCGGTCGTCCCGTCGATCCCCAGCGTGTTCCCC
>DATKAG010000200.1:0-4853 GCA_035498355.1 Myxococcales bacterium
GCCAGCGAATCCACCTGCTCCTCCGGTCCGAACCTGCCCGAATGGACGCTGGAAATCTCCGTCCTAAAGGAGTATTGGGGGACCAGGATTCGAACCTGGATACACGGAGTCAGAGTCCGTGGTCCTGCCGTTAGACGATCCCCCAGCAGGGCCGGAGAAAGGGGCACCGTATATCCGGCGCGAACGGGACGGCGCAAGGGATTCTCGACGCCGTCCCGGGACGGCGAAGCTCAGCGCGCGGCCTGGAGCGGGGCGGGCGCGGGCTGCTCCAGCCGATCGGCCAGCGCCACGGTGGGGCCGATCGCCAGGATCCCGGGAGCCTCTGGGTGCTGAGCGGGCAGCTCGCAGGCGGCAAGCTGCGAAAGGGGGCCGCGCCAGCAGGCGGCTTCGGCTCGCGAGGAGGAGAGCACGACGGCGGCGGGGGTGCTCGGATCCCAGCCGCGGGCCAGGAGGAGGGCGGCGATGGCGGCGCGGGTGGCGAGGCCCATCAGCACCACCACGGTGGCCGCGCCGGGAGCCAGCGATTCCAGCGCCGGGACAAACGCCTCCTGCGAATGGCCGGAGACGACGAGGAATGCCGAGGCCAGACCGCGGTGCGTGACCGGGATGCCGCAGAGCCCGGGCCCGGCCACCGCCGAGGAGACGCCGGGGACCACCTCGCAGGGGACGCCGGCCGCGGCCAGGGCCAGGGCCTCCTCGCCGCCGCGGCCGAAGACGAAGGGATCGCCGCTCTTCAGCCGGACCACCCGTTCCCCGCGCAGCGCGCACCGGATCATCACCCGCTCGATGGTCTCCTGCGAGATGGAGTGGCGGCCGGCGCGCTTGCCCACGTAGGCCCAGCGGGCCTTGCGGGCGTGGCGCAGCGCCGCGCGATCGACCAGCGCGTCGTAGAGGACCAAATCGGCCGCTTCCAGCCGCCCCACCGCGCGCAGGGTGAGAAGCTCCGGATCCCCCGGCCCCGCCCCCACCAGCGACACCAGACCCGGACCGCTCATGCCACCTTCCGCGGCTCGTAGAGCGCGTCGAGGGCTTGCAGGAGGAGCGGCCGGCGCCGCTCCATCGGCAGCCGCTCCGAGCGCCAGCGAGCGCGGAGCCGGTCGGCCGTGGCCATCCACTCTCCCAGCTCGGGAGGGAGCAGGTTCTCCAGCGCTTCCCGCAACAGCCCGGCGAGCGCGGGCGCGCGTCCGCCGGTGGAGATGGCGATCGTCACCCCTCCCCTGCGCACCACCCCGCCCAGCCAGGCGCTGGCCGTTTCCGCGTCGTCGACGGCGTTGACGAAGAGGTGGCGCGTCTCCGCGGCCGCCGCCACCTCGCGGTTCACCTCCGGTGTCGCGGCCGCCACCGCGAACCAGCATCCCTCCAGGTCCTGGGGCTGGAAGGGCCGCCGCAAGAGCTCCACGCCGGCCAGCTGGCATTCCCCGGCGATCTCCGGGGCCACGACGGCGATCCGGGCGCCCGACTCGATCAGGCCGGCCAGCTTGCTGGCGGCGACCCGCCCGCCGCCCACCACCAGCACGCGGCGTCCGGCGAGCTTGAGAAAAGCAGGGAACGGGCTCATCGGGGCAGGACCTCCTCGCCGGCCAGGCGCGCCACCAGGGCGTTGAGCATGGCGGCCATCTTGGGCGTCTGCGGCACGACCTGCGGCGGGATGCCCAGGCCGGAGAGCACGCGGGCGCAGGTGGGGCCGACCGCGGCGACCACCACCCGATCGCGCAGGGCCTGTACCAGCTCACCCCTGCGCCCCAGCTCGCCGGCGATCTGGAGCAGGTGCCGGGCCTGGATCTGGGTGGTGAAGGCGGCGGCGGCGAACCCTCCCCGCGCCAGATCCTCGACGATGCCCGCCAAAGCCGAGGTGTCCTCCGGCAGCTCCCACTCGTACAGCATCAGCTCGCGCAGCCGCGCTCCGCGGGGTTCCAGCGCCGAGGCCACCTCCGGGTTGCGTTCCCCGTAGTGCACCAGCACCGCCATCCGATCCCGCACCTCGACGCTTCCCAGGGCCTCCACGAACTCGGCGGTGGTGTAGGGAGCGCGGGCGCGCAGGGCGGCCGTGATCCCCTCCTTGTGGAGCGCGGCCACCGGCTTGGGCCCGCGGCAGACGATGAGCGCGCGGGAGAGCGCGTTGCGCAAGTCGGCGCTCCGTCGCAGGGCGCGGGCTTCCTCGAAGAGGGCGGCGGTCCCCACTCCGGTGGAGAAGGCGAACAGGGGATGCGCCTCGGCCGCCAGCTCGCGCAGGAGCCTGTCCACTTCGGGGCCGGCTGCGCGCCGGCGCTCCCTCACCGCCGGCACACAGACGGGGACGCCCCCGCCGCGGCGCACGAGCTCGCAGATCTCCTCCGCCAGCCGCGACTCGAACAAGGCGATGCGCTGTCCGCTCAGCCTCTCGCGCATCCAGCCGCTATCCCGCCGCCGCGGCGCGGGCGGGCTCCTCCTCGACTGGCCGGACGGCGAGCATCCGCCGCTCGCCCTGGGCCACGAACCAGTAGGGCAGGCCGATGAGCAGCGCCCCGCCTACGATGTTCCCCAGGGTCACGATCCAGAGGTTCCGGGCGAAGCCCGCCCAGGAGACCAGCGCGGGATCGTGGGGAAGGAAGAGCCCGATGGCGAGCAAGGTCATGTTGGCCACGCTGTGCTCGAAGCCCGCGCCGATGAAGGCGAAGAGGCACCAGAAGATGAGCGCCAGCCGCGCCATCTCCTCCTTGGCCCGCATCCCCATCCAGACGGCGAGGCAGACCAGCGCGTTGCAGAGGACCCCGCGGAAGAACAGCTCCAGGAAGGGGGCGGACATCTTGGCCGCGGCCACGCCCAGCACGAACTCCTTCGCCGGCGCCTTGCCCAGAACGCCCGAGGCGGCCGTGGCCAGGGCCAGGAGCGCGGCGCCCAGCAAGTTGCCCGCGAAGCTCACCGCCCAGACGCGGGCCAGCGCCCCGGGCGACACGGTGCGGGAGAGGGCGCCCACGGTCATCACCAGGTTGTTGCCGGTGAAGAGCTCGGAGCCGGCGAAGATCACCAGGGTGAGGGCGACGCCGAAGGAGGCGCCCATCACCGCCTTGACCGCGCCGGAGCCTCCGGCCTGCAGGGGCGCCCCGATGGCGAAGATGAGCACGATCCCCAGGCCGACATAGGCGCCGGCCAGCGCGGAGAGGACCAGGTACTGCCAGGGGCCGTGGCGGAGCAGGGCGGCCTTCGCCCGGGCAGCTGCCGCCAGCTTCACGATCGTCTCAGTCTCCAACGGGTCCTCCGGAGCGCGGATGGCAGCGCACGAGGATCCGGCCGCGCTCGACGCGGACCTCGTGGACGGGGAGGCGCACCTTGGGGTCGTCGAGGCAGACGCCGGTGCGCAGGTCGAAGCTCTGCTTGTAGATGGGGGAGGCGATCTTGGGCACGCCGGCGCGGTCGCCTACGATGCCGCGGGAGAGCACGTAGGCCTTGCTGAAGGGGTCGAAGTTGCCCAGGGCATAGACGGCGTCCTTGGTGCGCACCACGGCCACCTGCCGGCCGGCCACCAGCGCGCACACGCCGGTCCCGGGCAGGACCTGGTCGAGCGCGCAGACGTCCTCCCACTCCGGGCTTTCGGACATTCGCACCAGCGCCAGCGCCGTCATCCCGCGTCCCTCTCCAGCAGATGCGCCTTCTCCTCCCAGGCGGCGGGCCGGTGCTGCGCCCGCTGGCGGATGTGCACCAGGCTGGGGTCCGGGGAGGGGGAGTTCACGAAGGTGCGGAAGCGGCCCAGCTTGACGGGGTCCTCCAGCGCGGCCTTCCAGTCGCACTGGTAGGTGGCGACCACGTGGGCCATCTCCGCTTCCAGCTCCGCGCAGATGCCCAGCGAGTCCCCGATCAGCACCTCGCGCAGGTACTCGATGCCGCCTTCCAGGTTGTTGAGCCAGCCCGCCGTGCGCTGCAGCCGTTCGGCGGTGCGCACGTAGAACATGAGGAAGCGGTCCAGGTAGCGGACCACGGTCTCCTCGTCGAGGTCCTGGGCGAAGAGCTGCGCGTGCTGCGGCTTCATGCCGCCGTTTCCGCAGAGGTAGAGGTTGTAGCCCTTCTCGGTGGCCACCACGCCGAAGTCCTTGCCCTGGGCTTCCGCGCACTCGCGGGCGCAGCCCGAGACGGCGGACTTGAGCTTGTGGGGCGCGCGCAGGCCCTTGTAGCGGTTCTCCAGGCGGATGGCGAAGGAGACCGAGTCCTGCACCCCGAAGCGGCACCAGGTGTTCCCCACGCAGGACTTCACCGTGCGCAGCGCCTTGCCGTAGGCGTGGCCCGACTCGAAGCCGGCGGCGATCAGCTCGCGCCAGATCTCCGGGAGCTGCTCCAGGCGGGCGCCGAACAGGTCCACGCGCTGCGCCCCGGTGATCTTCGAGTAGAGGCCGAACCGCTTCGCCACCTTGCCCAGGGCGATGAGCTGGTCCGGGGTGATCTCGCCGCCCGGTACCCGCGGCACCACCGAGTAGCTTCCGTCGCGCTGGATGTTGGCGAGGAAGCGGTCGTTGGTGTCCTGCAGGCCCACGTGCCGGTCGTCGAGGACGTGCTCGTTCCAGGTGGAGGAGAGGATGGAGGCGACGGCGGGCTTGCAGATCTCGCAGCCGCTGCCCCGACCGTGCCTTTCGATCAGCTCGTCGAAGCTGCGGATGCGGTGCAAGCGGACCAGGTGGTAGAGCTCCTGCCGGCTGCGGGGGAAGTGCTCGCAGAGGTGGTTCGAGAGGGCCTTGCCCGCCCGCTTCATCTCCCTGGCGACGAGCTCGCCGAGCAGCGGGGTGCAGGAGCCGCAGCCGGTGCCCGCGCGGGTGGCCGCCTTCACCGCACCCACCGAGGCGAGCTGCTGGTCGCAGATGGCGCGGCAGATGGTCCCCTTGGCC
>DATKAG010000201.1:0-2271 GCA_035498355.1 Myxococcales bacterium
GGAGGACGCCGCCCCGCTGCGGGCCGCGCTCTCCGCCCACTTCGAGGGCCGCACCGACTCCTTCGAGCACGAGCACAGGGTGCGCCATGGCGAGGGCGAGTGGCGCTGGATCCTGGTGCGGGGCACCGCCATGCGCGACGAGAAGGGCACCGCGGTGCGGGCGGCCGGGCTGATCAGCGACATCAGCCGGCACCGCACGCTGGTGGAGCGCATGGCCCACGACGCCCGCCACGACGCGCTCACCGCCCTGCCCAACCGCACTCTCTTCCTCGATCTGTTGCGCCACTCCTTCTACCGCACCCGCCGCCACGAGGATTACCGCTTCGCCGTGCTCTTCATCGACATCGACCGCTTCAAGACGGTCAACGACGCCTTCGGGCACGAGGCCGGCGATCAGCTCCTCCAGCAGATCGCCCGCCGCCTGGAATCCTGCCTGCGCGAGGGCGACACTCTGGCCCGGCACGGGGGCGACGAGTTCACCATGTGGCTGGACGACGTGCGCGGCTCGGGCGACGCGGTGCGGGTGGCGGACCGGGTGCACGAGGTGATGCGCGAGCCCTTCGACCTGGGCGGGGGGCAGCGGGTGCAGTCCAGCGCCAGCATCGGGGTGGCGCTGGGCTCGGCCCAGTACCAGAAGGCGGAGGACGTGCTCCGCGACGCGGACGTGGCCATGTACCGGGCCAAGGCCCTGGGCAAGGCCCGCACCGCCGTCTTCCAGCGCGAGGCGGGCGAGGGGGCGCCCTCCCATCTGCAGATGGAGAGCGACCTGCGCAGCGCGCTGGTGCGCAACGAGTTCTGCGTCCACTACATGCCCATCGTGGACGTGATGACCGGGAAGGTGCGGGCGGTGGAGGCGCTGGCCCGCTGGCAGCATCCCCGGCTGGGCCTGATGGCCCCGGCCAAGTTCCTGGGCGTGGCCCAGGAGACGGGCCTGATCGTCTCCATCGACCGCTGGGTCCTGCAGACCGCCTCCCGCCAGCTGCACGACTGGCGGCGGGACATCGCCACCGCCAACCGGCTCTCCATCTCGGTGAACTTCTCGCGCAGCGTGCTGGAGCAGGCGGACATCGGGGCGCAGATCGACCGGGTGCTGCGCGAGTCGCAGCTCGCTCCCGCCGACCTGAACCTGGACATCAACGAGAGCGTGCTCACCCCGGACAACGGCTGCAACGCGCTGATGGATCTGCACCAGCGGGGCCTGAAGCTGCACATGGACGACTTCGGCACCGGGCAAGGGTGGCTGCGCCACCTGCACAAGATCGAGGTGGACACCATCAAGATCGACCGCTCCTTCCTCGCCGGCGGGGCCGACCGCGACCGCCAGGTGCTCTCCCGCATCGTGCAGATCGCCCGCGACCTGGGGAAGACGGTGATCGCCGAAGGGGTGGAGACCAAGGAGCAGGCGCGCCTGGTGCGGGAGGTGGGCTGCTCGTTCGCCCAGGGCTTCTTCTTCAGCCCGCCGCTCGATCCGGCCAAGACCCGCACCTTGCTGCAGGGCGGTGTCCTCGACGTGGTCTGAGATGCGCTTCTCGCTGATCGCTTTCGATCTCTACGGAACGCTGCTCGACGTCAGCGGCCTGGCGGGGCGGCTGGAGAAATTCGCCGGGCCTTCCGCCGCGACGCTGCTCGCGGCCTGGCGCAAGGAGCAGCTGGAGCGGACCTGGCGGGAGAAGGAGTACCAGCCCTTCGACGTGGTGACGGCCCGGGCGCTGGAGAAGGTGGCCCCGCACCTGGACGCGAAGACGCGCGCGGCCATGTGCGAGACATGGCTCTCCCTGCCGGCCTGGCCCGACGCCCGCTCGACGTTGCAGGCGCTGGGCAAGGCGGGAGCGCGGCGCGCCATCCTCTCCAACGGCACCGCCGCGATGATCCGCTCGGCCCTCTCCGCCGCCGGCCTGGAAGTGGACGAGGTGCGCAGCGTCGACGAGGTGCGCTGCTACAAGCCCGACCCGCGCGTCTACGCCCTCTTGCCCAGGGAGAAGACGCTCTTCGTCAGCTCCAACGCCTGGGACGCCTCGGGCGCCAAGCGCAACGGCCTCACCGTGGCCTTCATCGACCGGGGCTCCCCGAAGCCCGACCACGCCCCCGACCTGCATCTGCGCTCCCTCTCCGATCTCACGACGGCGTAGCGCGTCGGGGTACGGGATCCTCCAGGAACTTCGTCCGCCGGGACGCCGGGGGGCAGTTTGGCATACCGTCGTCGTCACCACAGGCCCCGCCTCATTGCTTCGGCTCCCTCGTCATCTCGCCGGCCCGTTCGGAGCGCTGGAC
>DATKAG010000202.1:0-9092 GCA_035498355.1 Myxococcales bacterium
GAAGGACTCCACACGGTACCGGAAGCTGATCGACGGTCTCGGCATCCGGAAATAGAGCAATCTCACGCAGGGGCACCGGCAGGTGCCCCTGAGTCGTTTTTCACAAGCGCGGGTTGTACCCGGGAGCCGCGCCGGACCCTCATCGGAGCAGCGAAGCCGCCTTCGCTCCTGCGATCAGGATCCAACGGTCCCCGGATCCAGCCCCTGACAAAGGACGCAGAGCGAAGCGCGGGCGGATGCCCGCGCGAAAGGACGTCGCACATGGCAGAAGGAATCACGGTCTCGGCCCGGGTGGGAAGCCAGGACATCACCCTCGACACCGGCAGGCTGGCGAAGCAGGCGGACGGATCGGTGGTGGTGCGCAGCGGGGACAGCATGGTGCTGGTGACCGCGGTTTCGCAGAGGGATCCCAAGCTGGGATTCGACTTCTTCCCCCTCACCGTCGATTACCAGGAGCGCCTCTCGGCCGCGGGCCGCATCCCCGGGAGCTTCTTCCGCCGCGAGGGACGGCTCACCGAGCGCGAGACGCTGATCTCGCGCCTGATCGACCGCTCCTTGCGCCCGCTCTTCCCCGAGGGCTACCAGAACGACACCCAGGTGATCGCCACCGTGTTCTCGGCCGATCCCTCCCACGACACCGACGTGCTGGCGCTCACCGGCGCCTCCTTCGCCATGGCGGTGAGCGACATCCCCTTCCCCTTCCAGTTCGCCGGCGTGCGGGTGGGGCGCGTCAACGGCCAGTACGTCGCCAACCCCACGGAGGAGGAGCGCGCCCAGTCCGACATCGACGTGATCATGGCGGCGAACCGCGACTCCATCTTCATGGTGGAGGGCGGGGGCAAGGAAGTGAGCGAGCCCGACATGATCGAGGCGCTGCTCTTCGGCCAGCGCGCCATCGAGCCGCTGCTGCAGGCGCAGGAGAAGCTGGCGACGTCGGTCAACACTCCCAAGCGCACGTTCGAGAAGGTCCCGCTGGCGGAGGGCGTGGCCGCCAGGGTGCGCGAGATCGCCTACGAGCGCCTGCGGCAGGCGTACGCCCAGCACGACAAGGGCGAGCGCTACCAGCAGCTCTCGCAGATCAAGAAGGACGTGGTGGTCCAGCTCAGCGCCCCGGGCGTGGGTGCGCCCTTCGAGGGGAAGGAGAAGGACGTCAAGCAGTCCTTCGAGGACCTGAAGTACGAGTACATGCGGCGGATGATCACCCACGAGGGCAAGCGCATCGGGGGCCGGGGCACCACCCAGGTGCGCGCCATCTCCTCCGAGGTGGGCCTGCTCCCGCGGGCGCACGGATCGGCCCTCTTCACCCGGGGCGAGACGCAGGGCCTGGTCACGACCACCCTGGGCACGGCCGACGACGAGCAGCGGATGGAAAGCCTCAAGGGGCAGTCCTTCCGCAAGTTCATGCTCCACTACAACTTCCCCCCCTACTCGGTGGGCGAGGTGAAGCCCTTGCGCGGCGCCGGGCGGCGGGAGATCGGCCACGGCATGCTGGCGGAGCGGGCCCTGCGGGCGGTGCTGCCGGCGGACGACAAGTTCCCCTACACCATCCGGGTGGTGAGCGACATCCTCGAGTCCAACGGCTCCTCCTCCATGGCCACCGTCTGCGGCGGCTGCCTGAGCCTGATGGACGCCGGGGTGCCGATCTCCGCTCCGGTGGCGGGCATCGCCATGGGCCTGATCAAGGAGGATGGGCGGATCGCCATCCTCTCCGACATCCTGGGCGACGAGGACCACCTGGGCGACATGGACTTCAAGGTCTGCGGCACCGGGAAGGGCATCACCTCCATCCAGATGGACATCAAGATCACGGGGGTGTCGAAGGAGATCCTCACCCAGGCCCTCTCCCAGGCCCGGGAAGGCCGGGTGCACATCCTGGCGGAGATGGCCAAAGCCATCGAAAAGCCCCGCGCCGACATCTCCAAGTACGCGCCGAAGATCACCACCATCCGCATCCCCGTCAGCCGCATCAAGGACGTGATCGGGCCCGGCGGAAAGGTGATCAAGGACATCATCGCCCGCACCGGCGCCAGCATCGACATCGAGGACGACGGCTCGGTGGCCATCGCCTCCCCCAACAGCGAGGGCGTGGAGCAGGCCATCAAGATGATCCGCGCCCTCACCCAGGAGGCCGAGGTGGGCAAGACCTACCTCGGCACGGTGCGGCGGATCATGGAGTTCGGGGCGTTCGTGGAGATCTTCCCCGGCACCGACGGCCTGGTGCACATCTCCGACCTGGCGAACACCCGGGTGAAGAAGGTGGAGGACGTCCTCAAGGAAGGCGACGAGGTGCTGGTGAAGGTCGTCTCCGTGGACCGGTCAGGGAAGATCCGCCTCTCCCGCAAGGAGGCGCTGGCGGAGCAAAGCGGAGGCGATGGCCGCCAGCAGGCGGCGCCGAAGGCCTGATTGCGCCGCCAGGAGCAGCTCGACGGTGAAGGTGGTCCCCTTCCCCAGCGAGCTCTCCACCCGGATCTGTCCCCCCAGCCGGGTGACGATGTCCCGGCTGATGGCGAGACCCAGCCCCGTCCCCACCCCCAGCGGCTTGGTGGTGTAGAAGGGATCGAAGATCCGGGAAAGCGCCTGGGGGGCGATGCCCGCCCCGGTGTCGCTCACCACCGCCAGCGCCCGCTCCCCCGCCACCTGCGTTGCCACCTTCACCCGGTTGCCTTGCGGATCGCCGGGCGGGATGGCGTGCGCGGCGTTGACCAGGAGGTTGAGGAAGACCTGCGAGACCTCGGTGAGCTGTCCCACCACGAAAGGGATCTGGCCCAGGTCGGTGATCACGGTGGCGCGGTTCTTCAGCTCGTGCTGCGCCATGCGCAGGGCCATCCGCACCGCGTCGTTGACGTCGAAGGCGCCCCGCACCCCGTCGTTGGCCCGGGCGAAGAGGCGCAGATCGCGCACGATGCTCGCCGCCCGCTGCGATCCCTCCAGGGCGTCGGTCACCCCCGAGCGCAGGGCCCGGGCCCTGGGGCCGTCCTCCATCCCCTGCAGCTCCTCCCTGGCCTGCTCCAGGTTGGCCTGCACGTAGGAGAGCGGGGTGGAGAGCTCGTGGAGGATCCCGGCGGCGAGCACGCCCACGGTGGAGAGCTTCTCCGCCTGCACCAGCTCGCGCTCCATCCGCTTGCGCTCGCTCAGGTCGCGGCAGATCAGCTGGAGGAAGCGCCCTCCGCCGTGGACGATCATGCTGGCCGAGAGGTCGACGGGGAGCCTTCCCCCGGTGGGGCCGCGGAGGTCGATCTCCGAGAGCGTCCCCTCCCCGGTCGCGGCCACCCGGGCGAGGAACTCGCGGCCCCGCTGGAGCTGGTCCTCGGGGTGCAGCTCGAGGAAGGAGCGGCGCACCAGGGCGCGCTGCGCGCAGCGCACCAGCTCGCCCGCCTTGCGGTTGGCGTCGAGGATCTCGAAGCTCACGGGATCGACGGCGAAGATGGCGTCGTTGGCGGAGTCGATGGAGCGCCGGTACCGCTCTTCCGAGTCGCGCAGCCCCTGCAGGGTGGTGCGCAGGGCGCGGCGCATGGAATCGAAGGTCCGGGTGAGGTCGCCCAGCTCGCCCGGGGCCTCGTCGGGCAGCGGGCGGGAGAAGTCGCCCTCCGGCACTCCCCGGGCGGCGACGGTGAGCACCTCCAGCGGCTTCACCAGCCGCCCCAGCACCAGCATGGAGAAGAGGATGGCCGCCGCCCCCAGGAGGAGGCCGGTGAGCAGGAGGCGCAGCTTCAGCCCCTGCAGGGAGGCGAAGGCTTCCCGGTCGTCCTGGGCGATGACGATCGACCAGGGCGCGTCGCGCAGCCGGACCCGCGCCGCCAGCCAGCGGGTGCCGTCCACCACGATCATCCCCGTGTTGCCCGCCGAGGGAAGCTCCGGCCGGTGCCAGCGCCCCAGGAGCTGCTGCGCCCCGGGGCTGGCGATGAGCGGCTGCTCCTCGTCGTCGAGCAGGGCCACCACGCCCGCCGAGCCGAAGCGCGGGTCGTCGAGGAAGCCGGCCAGCTTCCCGCTGGCCAGCGAGATCTCGCCGAGCAACGCCCCCACCGGGCGGCCGGAGAGATCGACGATCGGGTGCACCAGCACCGCCGCCGGGCCCGGGCGCCAGGGCAGCGGCTGGCGGGAGATCTGCGGCCGGGCCGTGGCCAGCGCGTTGCGCAAGCCGGTGTGCTCCAGGGGGACGCGCACCGCCACCCGCTCGTCGTCGTACGGCTCGGTCCAGAGCAGGGAGGAGCGGCGGTCCACCATCGCCACCGGGCCGGTGAAGATCTCCGAGCGGTAGAAGAGGTAGTGCAGGGTCTCGCGCTGGGGGATGGCGGCGTGGGGCGGCAACCTCTCGGGGGCGCTGGAGGCCAGCCAGAGGGCGAGGCCCGGCTGCTCGGCCACCGCGGCCAGCCGCTCGCGGCCCACCGCGAAGAGCCCGTCGAAGCGCTGGGCGAGCGCGCGCGCCTCCTCGAAGCGGCGGGCGGCCACTCCCGCGGTGGTCTCGCGCAGGGCGGAGAGGGCGGCCCAGCCGTACGAGATCACCAGCGCGGCGGCGAACGCCAGGAGGATGATGGTGCCTTCCGTGCGGAGGCTGCGGAACCAGCGGGTGCTCATGGACGCTGCAGGGGGAGGGACCACTCGACATCGGTCCTGCCCTCCGGCGGCACCTCGATGTCCCTGTCGATCTCGCTCTCGCGCGGCCTCCACAGCGCAAGGCGGTGGTGCCCGGGAGGCAGCTTGAGGGAGAAGCGCCCGTCTTCATCGACGGCGGTGAAGAAAGGGTTCCGCAGCACCAGGATCCAAGCAACCATTTCCAGGTGTACGTTGCAAAGGATCAGGTGTGTGCCGGGGTCGCGAAAGAGGAACGAACGTGCGCCCTGGCCGAAGGTGCCCAGGTCGAAGGCCGGGGGCGAGGGGGAGAAGACGTTGTGGGCGGTGGCGTCCTGGTTGAGGAACTCCACGGTGGTGCCCTGCAGGATGGGCAGGACCTGGGGCGAGAAGCGCAGGTGGAGCTGCCTCAGGGTCGCCTTCGCCTGCGCCGGCGCTACCTCGTCGGGAAGGTCCTTGGCGTAGACCACCGCCGGCCCGGGGCGCTCGCCGGTGATGCGGCCGCGCACCTCCGCAGGGGCCTGCGCCCGGGCCGCGCCCGCGGCGAGGAGCAGGGCGAGGCAGGCGCCCCTAGAAGGCGAGGAAGAGTGAAGCCACCGTCTCGGTGCTGTCCGCATGAGGCATGTCCACCACGAGATCGATCGTCACGGCCGCGTTCTGCTGCAGCGCTCCCCGCAAGGTAGCCACCAGTCTACGCGTGGCCTCGCTCCCCGAGACCCAGCTGGCCTCGTAGCGTCCGATGGCCACCAGCCAGGGGAAGGGGCGGACGCTCGCGCCCGTCAGGAAGGCCCAGGTGGACGACTCGTCGCCGTCCTCGAAGAGGCGGTCGCCGCCCGTCCAGGCGGTGGCGAAGGCTTCGAAGCGGCCGGCGTAGAGGTCCGCGTCGCCGCCCGCGCGCCAGCCTCGCGGGCGCGAGGCCGGTCCGCCCAGGGTCGCCTGGTAGGCGTAGGCCCCCAGGCGCAGCGAGGTTTCCTCCAGCGGGTTGACGGCCGGCGACAGCAGTCCGGGCTCGCCGCTCCGGTCGCCCGCCGCGGCCAGGCCGCCCAGCTTGTAGGAGAGGCGGGCGTAACCGTCGGCGGCCAGCCCGCCGCCGGCCGGGCGGGCCGCCACTCCGGCCGCGAACTGCAGGCCGCGCAAGGGCCCGGGGTCGGATCCCGCCCCGTAGACCTCGACGGCCGTGCGCGAGGCGCTGAGCGCCAGCCCCGCGGGTCCGTTGGCCTCGAAAGGGAGGTATCCCTCGTAGCTGAGCTTGTGAGTGTAGCGGGAGAGGGGCACCACGGCCGCCTCGAAGTAGCCGGCCCGTACGTTCAGCCAGGGACCCGCAAGGCGATCGACGGACGCCCACATCCGCTCGATGGCGCCGCCCCGGGGTCCGAATCCGCCCGCCGCGAACCAGGAGGCGCGCTGGCCGATATTGCCGGCGGAAAGGAGGCCGAGGATGAGGTTGGTCTCCTCGGTGGTCACGTTTCCCCGGTCCGCCTCGACACTGGCGTAGATCAATCCCGCCACCGGCGCGGAGTCGGAGACGGTCCCGGGGAGGAAGGCGTTGGGGAAGAGCCCCTCCCACTCCGGCGCTCCCAGCTGGACGTCGGCCTCCTGCCGCTTCCCCTCCCCCGCCGGCATGCGGAAGCCGTTGGCGCGAAAGGCCTGGCCGAAGGAGTTGAGCTGTGGAGGAAGGACGTGGCAGGTGGTGCAGGCGGTCTTGTACCGGCGCGCGAACACCGGGATGGCCTGGGCGCTACCTCCCGTCACGCAGAGAACGATCACGAGCCTGAGAGCTCGTCCCGACAGGGGTCCCCCTTTGCTGGCGCCTGGAAAACTTCTAGCGTGGCCCCCGGGAGCGACCAAGAAAACGGCTGGAGGGTCGATTGGCGGCCAGGGGAGCCTCGGGCGCGGGCCCAAAGCGGCGCCCGTGTGGTAAGCACGCGCCGATGAGCCCCCTGCGCAGCCGGATCGTCGGGAGCGGCTTCGTCACCGGCCAGCACCTGGTGACGAACGACCAGCTCGCCCGGATGATGGACACCTCCGACGCCTGGATCCGCGAGCGCAGCGGGATCGAGACCCGCTACTACGTGGAGAAGGGGACCAGCACCTCGGACCTGGGAGCAGGGGCGGCGAAGGAGGCCCTCGCCGACGCGGACGTGGGGAAGGAGGAGATCGACTACATCGTCTTCGCCACCATGACGCCGGATCATTACTTCCCCGGGTGCGGCGGCATCCTCCAGGACAAGATGGGGCTGGGCCACATCCCCACCCTGGACATCCGGCAGCAGTGCACGGGGTTCATCTACGGACTTCAGGTCTCCGACGCCCTGCTCCGCTCCGGGGAGGCGCGCACGCTCCTCCTGGTGGGGGCCGAGGTGCACACCGGCTTCATGCCCTGGACGAGGTGGGACTACCTGTTCGGCCAGGGCGGCGAGGCGCCCAGCGAGGCGGAGCGGGAAGTGGCCACGCAGTTCCGCGACCGGACCGTGCTCTTCGGAGACGCCGGCGGCGCGGTCGTCATGCGGGCAGAGGAGGGGGAGCGGGGGCTGCTCGGGTTCCAGCTCCATTCGGACGGGGCGAGCTTCCAGGATCTCTACGTTCCCGGCGTGGGATTCGCCCACCGCCCCTTCGTCGACGAGGAGCAAGTGCGGCTCTGGCGGCACATCCCGGAGATGAACGGCCGGGCGGTGTTCAAGCTGGCCGTCTCCCGCATGCCCCAGGCCGTCCGCGACCTCTGCGCCAGGCACCACGTGGCGGTGGGCGACATCGGCCTGCTCATCGCCCACCAGGCGAACCTGCGCATCAACGAGGCGGTGCAGAAGGCGCTGGGGCTGCCCGACGAGCGCGTCTACAACAACATCCAGAAGTACGGGAACACCACCGCCGCCACCATCCCCATCGCCCTCGACGAATGCCGCAAGAGCGGGCGCATCCGCCCCGGCGAGCTGGTCTGCTTCGTCGGGCTGGGCTCCGGCTTCCACTGGGGCGCGGCGCTGATGAGAGCCTGAGGGCTTACCTCGCCCCGCTCCGCAGCCGGGTCGCCGCCGACCGCTCGGTGCCGGCGCGCAGGTGCACCGCCTTCTGCACCTTGCGCAGCCTCATGTTCAAGAGCTCCACCGCCAAGGCGAAGGCCATGGCGAAGTAGATGTAGCCCTTGGAGACGTGCTGGCCCAGGCCCTCGGCGATCAGCACCACCCCGATGAGCAGGAGGAAGGCGAGGGCGAGGATCTTCACCGTGGGGTGCCGCTCGACGAAGTCGCCGATCTTCGCCGCGAAGACCAGCATCACCGCCACGCTCAGCACCATGGCCACGATCATCACCCAGAGCTGGCTGGCCATGCCCACGGCGGTGATCACGGAGTCGAGGGAGAAGACGATGTCCAGGAGGAGGATCTGGGCCAGCACCGGGCCCACCCGGGCGGCGCGCCGGGCTTCTCCCGGCTGCTCCGCCTCCGCCCCTTCCAGCTTGGCGTGCATCTCGTGCGCGGCCTTGCCCACCAGGAAGAGCCCGCCGCCGATGAGGATCAGGTCCCGCCCGGAGATGCGGTTGTCGAGCACGGAGAAGAGGGGCTCGGTGAGGCCCATCAGGAAGGAGAGGGTGAAGAGCAGGCCGATGCGGATGAGCAGCGCCAGGGCGATGCCGATCCGCCGCACCCGCTCGCGCTTGCGCTCCTCGATGGGGCCCACGAGGATGGCGATGAAGACGATGTTGTCCACGCCCAGCACGATCTCCATGGCGGTGAGCGTGAGCAGGGCCATCCAGGCGCTGGAATCGACGGTCGGCATGGCTCTCCCCGCTCCGCTCAGGGCGCGCGGTAGCTGATGCGGTAGATGGCGTCGGCCGTGTCGTCGGAGACGAGGAGCGCTCCGTCGGGCATCACCAGCACGTCCACCGGGCGGCCCCAGGCCTGCAGCCGCTTTCCCCCCTGGTTCGACGGGTCGGCCGACTCGTCCGCCCGCATGGTGTAGGAGAGGTTCGGGTCCTCCTCCTTGGGATTCTCCGGCAGCCACCCCCTGGCGAAGACCTCGTGGGACACCGCCTTGTCGCCGTCCAGCCTGATGCGCACCACCCGGTAGCCGATGGGGACGCTGCGGTTCCATGACCCACGTTTTTTCGAGTCACGACGACGCCTTACCACACCTCGATCCGTCCGCACACGGCCGCACCGTTCCTTCGCTCGCGATCGTACCTGCCGCGACGCGCCCGGACGATGCCGGACCGCCCCCTGCCGTACCCTCCACGGAGGCGTTCATGGACCATGTGCTGAAGGCTGAGTCCAGGCACCGGCTGCGGCACCTGCTGGAGCAGGTGGGCGCCCTGTAACGACCCACACTGCGAGTGCGGATCTCCCCCATGCTGGGGGTCCAGCCCGATCGTTTGCGTCGCTCATATCGCGCCTACGGCCGCCATTTCCGGCCGCTCAGGTGTTCTGGAAGGTCCGTGCCGAACAAATCACGTATGGAAACAGATCCAGTACGCGGTTCCTGCGGCTCCATTGGTGGTTGCAAATGTTGCGGTGGTGCCTCCAATGTTTGTA
>DATKAG010000203.1:0-3630 GCA_035498355.1 Myxococcales bacterium
CCGGGATGCCGTCGACCCCGGTATATCCGCAGGACCCGGGGTTGACCGAGCAGACCCCGCTCACCGGCTGCTTGAAGAACTTGGTCGGGTCGTTGTTGCAGGTGCCGGGCGGGTTGGCATCGCCCTGCGCGCCGGCCGGTAGCGTCGTCGTGCAGGAGACCCCGGTGACGCACTGGGGAACGGTGAACCCGCCGATGGTGATGGTGGCCTGGTTGCTGGTGCAGAAGGAGCGGTCGCCGTGCTTGGCCGCGTCGATGGCCAGGGTGACGAATCCCTGCCCGGCGAAGGTGTTTGCCACCGTCAAGGCGTCGACCCGGCCCCTTCCCAGGCCGTGGCGGAAGACCACCACGGGAGCGCACAGACCGAAGGGCGCCAGCGGCCCTGCGCAGGCGGGGGCGACCTTGGGGGTGACGACCATGACGTTGATGGTCTCGGGGGTGGTGGTCCCGCTGGAGTTGAAGGCGCCGCTGGCGGGGTCGAGGAGGTTGAAGGTGGTGATGGTCGTCTCCAGCACCTCGTTGATGTTGCCGTTCGGGATCGTCGGATCGACGCCGTACTTGGAGAAGGCGGCGGCCGGCGTCAACGCGGTGACCGGGCCGGGCAAGGCGGTGGCGGCCGGCAGGGCGGGGTTGTACGGCAGCGCCCCGAGCTGCGTGGCGGTCGCGAGGATGGTCTGGGTGCGGAAGGTGTACGCCATGGCGATGTGGCCCGACCCGAACCCGCTCGCCGCCAGCGTCGCCGTCAGCTTCTGCCGCATCACCTCCAGCGCGCCCGCGGTGGCGTCGTCGATGCCCTGGAGCTGCGACTTGCCCCCCGCGTCCACCAGCGGGTGCGTGAACTGCAGGATGCGGGCGACGGTGCCCGGCCCGATGGAGGTGCCGGTCTTGTCCTTCACCCCGTCCGAGATCACCACCGCGTAGTCGGTGGCGTCCTTGAGCGGCCGGGTGCGGAACACGGAGGTGGCGTCCGAAGCGGTGGCACTGGCGGGCTGCAGCACGATCGCCTGCGCCAGCCCCTGCTGCGTCACTTCCACGGGCTGTGTGAGGTACGTGCTGGAGGCGACCTTCACCGGCGCGGCCGGGTTGGTCAGGTCCCAGAGCTGCACGGTGGCCGGGGTGATGCTGGCCGCCGCCACCAGATCGGAGGTGGGCGCCAGCATGGCGCCGGTGGTGGAGAAGCCATCCAGGGCGGAGAACCCGCCCGCCGCCGCGTTGACGCTGCCGTCCTTGTTGCGGCACACGCCGCCCGCATCCAGCGTGCCTTGCGCCAGGGTGCAGGCGGCCAGAGGGGTGAGCTTGCCGCAGGCGGCGCAGGTGGCCGAGGCGGGCCGCGGATCGCGCAGCAGATCGATGGGCAAGGGCACCAGGCCCCGGCCCGGATCCAGCTCGACCTGCGTGAGCAACGGAGAAGGAGGCCGGCCGGGCAGCGTGCCGTACCCGGCGATGGCGAAGGTGGTCATCGCCGCCAGCTCCTGCTGGGGGAAGACCTTGTTCACCGAGGGGAAGGCGGCGGCGTTGTAGGTGTTGATCACCACGTCCAGCTGCTGGGCGGCGGCCAGCGCGGCCTCCCGCGACCCGGTCTGCGCCGTGAGCAGGGTGAGGTTCTGGTCCGTCTCCAGGTTCTGCCCCTGGGCGATCAGGTAGAAGGTGGAGCTGGCGTAGATGGGGTCGCCTTCCTTCGTCTTCACCCCGTTGGGCCCGCCGCGGATGGCGATGATGTATTGCCCGGGCGTCCAGGGCAGCCGGCCCTTGTTGTGCAGCGTGAGCACCCCGTGGTCGCCAGCGTTGGCGTAATCGGCGTCGGTGATGGGATCGAGCGCCACCGTGCCCTGGCCCTGCTGCGTGCCGAGGAAGACGGCCAGGGTGCCGGGGTTGAGCGTGGTGGTGTCGAGGGTGGGCGCCACGTTGGTGGAGGTCCCGTCGGCCGCGAGGTTCGTGCGCACGAAGGAGATGGTGACCGGCACCTCCTGGTCGTTGGGGAACCCGCCCTGCGCCTTGAAGGCGTTGAGCAGGTCCTGCTGCGCCGGCGGCACCGTGGTGGGCACGGGGTTGAGCACCAGGTCGTTGGGCAAGGGGATGTTCCCGGCCACGGGATCGAACACCGCCGTCACCACCGAGGAGGGCGCGGGGTTCTGGGGGATGTTCCCGGGCTCGCCGCAGGCCGCGGCCAGCGAAAGGACGAGGAGCAGGCGCAGTCGGTTGGAGGGGATCATGGGGCGGTGAACCTCTGGGTGGACAGGCCCTTGTTGTCGATCTGGTGGCCGTACAGGTAGTCGAAGTAGGTGTTGGTCACGTACTGGCCGATGAGGTTGGGCGAGCTGGAAAAGACGTTGTAGGGGCCGTCGCGCTCGGAGCCGGGAAGCTGCATCTTCACCTGGGCGTTGGCGGCGTTCGGATCCATCACCGAGATGAAGCGCACGTTCGAGCCGCTGCCGTAGTCGAAGCCCGTGGGGCTGGACTGAGACGAGCTGGGGTTGCCCACGTCAACGGTGAGGAGGCCGCCCGGCCGGGCGAAGGGGCCGGCGGTGAAGGCGCCGGCGATCAGCGGCGAGAGCTGGCTCTCGGTGGTCATGGTGTGCACCCGCCCCCAGAGCCACTTGTGGGTGTCGGTCCCGTTGGAGCCCTGCAGGCTGGTGACGGCGGCGGCCAGGGCGGCGATGACCTGCTGCTCGCAGGTCTTGGAGGCGGTGACGGTGAAGGTCTTGCTCACGTCGTCGCAGAAGGAGTGGGTGTTGGGAGTGGCGAGCATGAAGAGCAGAGCCCGGATCTCGGCGCCCGCGTCTGCGCCAAAAGACTGCCCGGTGGTGGCGGCGACCACCGCCATGTCGTCGTCGAAGACGTTCTTGAGCAGGGTGCGGAAGAAGGTGTGGAAGAGCAGGCACCCGGCGGACTGGTCGAGCATCGCCGTGTCGGTGACCGCGGCGCTGTCGGGATCGCTGCTGGTGAGCCCGGTGGGGCAGTCGTAGCCGCCGGTCTTCCAGGTGCCCAGGATGGAGCGGCCGGTGGCGTAGGCCGCGGGCTGGCCGGTGGTGGCCGGGTAGAAGCCGCGGTCCTCGAAGAGCTTGGCCAGCAGCACCACGTGGTCGCTTTGCACCGCCTGCATGTCCGCCAGGGAGACCTTGTTGCCCCCGGTGGACCTGGCGGTGAGGAGCTGGGCGATGCGGCCGTAGCGGACGGCGGTGGGGTCGTCCCAGGTGTAGCTCAGGTAGGGGTAGAGCGCGCCGCCCACCGTGTTGTTCAGGGAGCTGCCGTCGTCGGTGTAGCCCGCCGGATCGCTGTTGGCGGTGGCGAAGTAGCCCTTGTTCGGGTTGAACCCGCGGGGGAGCAGGTTGTCGGGGACCCAGCAATTCGCGGGGGCGGGGTTTGCCGCGCAGTGGGTGTCGCCGGTGGAGGCCCCGCCCCACTCCGCCGTTCCCGTGTTCCCCGGCAACGGGAACCAGGGGACCTGCGTCGGGTTGATCCAGTTGCGCAGCGGCACCAGGGCGTGCGGGTCGTAGCCGATGTGGCCCTGGTCGTCGGCGAGGACGAAGTTCTGCGCGCCCACCGCGTAGTTCTTCAGGGCGGCGACGGCGGTCCCCGCGGCGGCCGTATCGTCGCCCACCGCGCTGGCGTTGCCCAGGTCGAGGAACGC
>DATKAG010000204.1:0-3864 GCA_035498355.1 Myxococcales bacterium
CGAGGTCCAGCCCCGCCCCGCCGCCGAGCTGCGCGATCTGGCCGAGGCGGTGCGGAAGATGATCTCGGAGGAGATCGGCTTTTCGCCCAGCGAAGTCTGCCTGCTCAAGCCGGGCGCGCTGGCCCGCACCTCCAGCGGCAAGCTGATGCGCCGCGACGCCCGCGACCGCTACCTGGAGGGCGCGCTCAGCCGCTCCCAGGCGCTGCGCGCGGTGTTGCCCCTGCGCCTGGTGGACGCGGCCCGCGGGGCGGTAATGAGGTTCGTGGCGCGCCGCCGGCTGTCGCAGGGGTAGCGGTTCTCGGTCTTGGTCTGGGTTTGCGTCAGGGTCACGGACCCTGAGGCTCTGACCCTGACGCAGACCGCCGTACGGCCCGCCCCAGCGCGCGCGCCGCGGCAGGGGCGATCGGGGATGCCCCCTCGGCCGCGTAGCGCAAGAGGCCGCCGTGGATCACCGGGAAGCCGAAGAGGGCGTGGGCCAGCAGGTCGGCCTGGGACGGATGGGTCAGCTCGCCCTCGTCCAGGGCGCGGACGCATTCGCGGGCCAGCGCCTGGACCAGGCGATCGGCGGCGCCCTCCTCGGCGCCCGGGGCCACGCGCTGCCGCAGCGCCCGGGGAAGACGGAAGCCGAACCCGAGCAGCGCGTCGCGGGCCGGGTGGCCGCCCACCGCGTCGCGGAACGCGGTGATCAGGCGCTCGCTGACGAAGCGGCCGCGGGCCCGCGTCACCACGGGGGCGAAGCCGGCCTGCTCCAGGACCTGGAAGAGCGCCGCTCCGCGCCTCCAGGGGCGCGACGGGGAGGGCGGGACCAGCTCGATCACCGGGATCTGCTCCTCGGGGAAAAGGAGGCAGGCGGCGCATTCCCCGCCCGAGCCCGGGGGACCGAGGACGCAGGTGAAAGAGCCACGCACCTTCTTCGCCGCGAAAGCGATCGGTCCCCGCGCGCGAAGCTCGATGCCCGGCAGCCGGCGCTCGCGCAGCAGCTTCGAGAGCTTGCGCAGGGCCGGGCTCCGCGGCTGCGCCGCCAGCGTCAAGCGCTCCGGCCGGGCATACGAGGCGCTGCCGATGGCGTGCGCCTTCGCCGCCTGGCGGACGAAGAAGAAGGACATCGCCCGGGTGGACTGCTGGGTGCCGACGCTGCGCCAGAAGCCCTCCAGCTCCCTGCGCAACCCGTCCTCCAGGCGATATCCGGGCGAGGAAGGCAGCCGCGCCAGGCGCAAAGCTTCCTCCGCCAGGGGCCGCTCCGGCCCGGGCAGCGTCTCCAGCGGCTCCGGGGCCGAGGGGCGGGGGACCGCGAGCGTCCGCTTGGGCCAGCCGCGGGCGCCGAGGTCGCGCAAGAAGGAGCGCAGCTCGCGGTCGAGATCGGCCTTTGGCGCCAGGCGATCGACCAGGCCGACGCGCGCCGCTTCCCCGGCGCCGATGCGCTCGCCGAGCAAGAGGCGCATCCCCTGGCGCAGGCCGAGCAGCCGCGGGAGCCGCTGGGTGCCGCCGAAGAGAGGGATGAAGGCGTAATCGCGCAGCTCGGGCATGTAGAAGTGGGTGTCGTAGCCGTCGGCCGCGAGGCGATAGTCGCAGGTCAGCGCCAGCTCCAGCCCGCAGCCGTAGCAGTTGCCGGAGATGGCGGCCACGGTGGGCACCGGCGCCGAGGCCAGCCGCTCGTAGCAGCGCTGCAGGGTGCGCGCCCGCTCCATCGCCGCCCCTTCATCGTGCGAGGAGGCGGCCAGAAGCAGCCCCACGCCGTTGACGAAGCTGCCGCGCTTTCCGCTGCGCAGCACCACCGCCCGGGCGCCGGCCGCGAGCCCGGACTGCAGCTCCTTCTCCAATTCCAGCGCCACCGCCGGGGAGAAGACGTTGACCGACGAGCCGCGGCTGTCGAGGGTGAGATGGAGGACGCCGCCGCGCAGCGCCCCGGTGCAGCCCGCGCTCATTTCCGCTCGGAAAGGAACCGGGCCAGCGAGCCGACGGTCAGGTCCGCGGGGTCGTCCACGCTGGCGATCCACTCCGGGAGGAAGACGGGGCGGCCCAGCTGCTTCTCCAGCAGCATGGTCAGCTCCACCACCTTGAGCGAGTCCAGCCCCAGGTCGGCGAGGATGGAAGCCTCGGGGGTGATCCGGGCGCGCATCCGCCGGGGGACGAGGGCGACCAGGGCGTCGCGAACGTCCTGGAACAGCTCTGGGTCCTGCCTGCGGGAGCGCACCACCAGATCGAACCTCGGAACGTTCGCGCCTGCAAAAATGCACGGGCGCACCGCTGCCGATAGTGATCCGGGGAGGGCGGCGCTGTAAAGCAGCGCTCCTGCGCGAAATCCCCCGCCCGGTGCAGGGGCGACCACCCGCCTCCTCAGGCGGGGCGGGGGGCGTCCGCGGCGGGGAGCGCCGGCGCGCCGGCCCCGGTGAAGGGCCGCACGAAGTAGGTGTAGCCCACGTAGCGCAGCCAGGATTCCTGGAGGAGCGAAGGGTGGATCTTCTCCACGTACTGCGCGTGCAGCCGGGGCAGCTCCGACCAGTGCACCCCGGGCTTGAGGTGGTGCACGGTGTGATAGCCGTTGTTGAAGAGGAGCAGGTTGAGCAGGCGGGAGACGAAGTTCCGGGAGTGGTTCCAGTCGCTGTAAGCGTCGGTCTCCACGTGCTGCAGGTAGTTGATCGACTGGATGGAGAAGAGCGCCACCTGCTGGGGGATGACGAAGAAGAGCAGCGTCTTGCGCCAGTCGAGGAGCAAGAGGCCGGCCATGATCGCGAAGAACACCACGTACTCGGAGGCGGCGGCCCAGAAGGCGGGACGGTCGCGCCGCCAGAGATCCTTGAGGAAGGCGTTGATGTCCCGGGTCTGGGCGAAGTTGGTGAGCACCGGATAGACGAGCAGCGCGGGGAGATGGTTGCCCTCGAACCACTTGGGCGAGCGCGAGCTGTCGCCGGGGCGGTTGTTCAGCTTGTGGTGGATCTGGTTGTGGGTGGGAACCCAGGCGATGGCGGGGTGGCCGTAGAAGATGGCGATCCAGTAGCTGGTGACCAGGTTCAGGCCCTTGGAGCGCCAGACGCCGAGGTGGTTGTGGTTGTGGCTGATCACCGCCGAGGTGAAGAACATGAAGAGCGTGACGGCGTAGAGGGCCGGGTGGACGCGGCCAAGTTGCCAGTTGACGATGGTGAGCAGGGACGTGACACACAGGTATACGAGCGTCCTGCGGTCCGCTGCGTAGCGTAGCATCCGAACCTCGGGTGAGTGGTGGCGACGTTAGAGCACGGGCAACGTCACATGTCACGCCCTTAACAAGAAAGCCGCGCCGCAAGTTGTGCGGGGCTCGACCACAACGGCCCTTGAAAGCTCCCGTGGCCGTTGGCGACTCTCGCGCCATGCGCAGCTGCCCCAAGTGCAAGACGCACACGCTGGCGCCCCTGGCCCAGGGCCGCGGGGTCCCGCCCGACATGGTTCCGCCCTCGCGCTGCACGCACTGCCGGGGCGTTTGGTTGCCGCACGAGGCCATCGAGAAGCACCTGGTGCCCGCCTCGATCGACAGCGAGAAGGCGGCCCCGGCGGCGGACGGCCTTGCCGGCTTCTGCCCGCGCTGCCAGGGGCTCCTGGTGCGCGCCCGGTTCGAGGCCGGCCAGGTCTTCCACCTCGATCGCTGTCCGGCCTGCGCGGGAGTCTGGTTCGACGCCGGCGAGTGGGCGGCGGTGGCGAGCAGCGAGTGGCTGGCGCACCTCGACGATCTCTGGGACCCGGCCTGGCGCCGGCGGGTGCGCGAGCAGCGGGCGCAGGAGCGGCACCTGGAGGAAGTGGAGAAGGCGCTGGGGGCGGAGACCCTGAACTGCCTGCGCGCCGCCGTCGACGCCCTGCAGCACCACCCCAGGCGCGCGCTGGGTCTCTCTT
>DATKAG010000205.1:0-6181 GCA_035498355.1 Myxococcales bacterium
GCGCGGCTGGGCCAGGGCGGGCAGAAGGCGTCGGTGAACGACTTCGTGGTGAAGGCGGTGGCGGAGGCGCTGCGGAGGCATCCCGAGGTGAACGCCTCCTGGGGCGACAACGTCATCCGGCGCTACGGCCGGGTGCATGTAGGCGTGGCGGTGGCCGTGGAGGACGGGCTGATCACGCCGGTGGTGAAGGACGCGGATCGGAAGGGCATCCTGCAGATCGGCGCGGAGGTCAAGGAGCTGGCCGCGCGGGGGCGGGAGAAGAAGCTGGCGCCGGAGGAGTACACGGGCTCCACGTTCTCGATCTCGAACCTGGGCATGTTGGGCATCAGCGAGTTCACGGCCATCATCAACCCACCGGAGGCGGGGATCATCGCCGTTGGGGCGGTGGAGGAGAAGCCGGTCGTGGTGGACGGCGAGGTGGTCGTCCGGCCGCGCATGCGCATGACCATGAGCTGCGACCACCGGGTGGTTGATGGCGCCACGGGCGCGCGCTTCCTGCAGACGGTCAGGGCCTTCATGGAGGACCCGGCGGCGATGCTGGCGTGACGACCCGAGTGGGAGAGTGGGGGAGGGGGAGAGTGGGAGCCCGGGCGGCCTGAAGCTACCCGGGCTTCTTCACGACCGCGGGCGACGACGGCTCATTCGATAGAGTCCGGGCGACGACGGCTCAACGGACGGCTCGCGGGCGACGACGGCTCAGTTCACGCACATTGAGAGCGCGCCCCTTGGTGGTACCATGGAGCTGCCAAGCAACCATGAACCCCACCAAAGGGCGGCTCTCATGAAGCGGGATCCGAAGTTTACGGGGTTGGACGTGCATGCGGCAACGATCGTGGCGGTAGTGGATCGGGAGCGGGGGAAGCCGATCGCGCAGGCGATCGTCCCGACGGAAGCGAGTGCGATCCTAGAATTTTTCCGGGGGATGCGGGGCCCGATCCATGTGGCGTTTGAGGAAGGCACGCAGGCGCAGTGGCTCTACGACCTGTTGCTGCCGGTGGTGGACGAGGTTGTGGTGTGCAACCGCCGGGGCCAACGCCGGCAGGGCAACCACGGCGACTTCCAGGATGCGGCTCGGCTCGCGGACGATCTGCGCAAGGGCAATCTGAAGCCCGTCTACCACGGGAGTAGTGAGCGGGAGACGCTGAAGGAGGTGGTGCGGCTTTACGATAGCCTGGTGGCGGATGCGAGGCGGGTGATGCAGCGCATCAAAGCAGTCTACCGGGCTCGAGCCCTTCCGACGCCGGGGACGAGCGTCTACGGCACAAAGAAGCGGCAGGAGTGGCTGGGGAAGCTGGAGAATCGAGGGGCGCGCACCCGAGTGGAGGGACTGCTGACGGAGCTGGACCTCCTACGCGAGCTACGACCCAGAGCGAAGCGCGCCATGGTGGCCGAAGCGCGGCGGGACCCCGCGTTCAAGGGGCTGGACGCGATTCCGTTCCTGGGACCGGTGCGCGTAGCGCAGCTGCTGGCGGTGCTTCAGACCCCCTGGCGCTTCCGTGACAAGCATAGCCTCTGGAGCTATGCCGGGTTCGCAGTGGTGCTTCACGAAACGGCGCAGTTCGTCATTCGCAACGGGAAGGTCGCGCGGCGCCAACGCCGGCCCATGAGCCGGGGGTTAAACCGCAACCACAACGCCGCGGTGAAGCGAATCTTCAAGGATATGGCCAAGGATGCCGCCCGCAGACCAGGTCCGTTCCAGGACTGGTACGGGCAGCGCCTGACGGAGGGGATGGACCGGGACCACGCGCTGCTGACACTGGCGCGCAAGATCGCCAGCGTCGTGCTGCGCCTCTGGAAGACAGGAGAAGCCTTCGATCCGAGCAAGCTAACGGTGCAGGCGTCCTAGCGCCTGGAACTGCGGGGCCGAAGGGTGAGGGCGTTCGCCTCGGCCGCTGCTTCCAGGATCCAGGACCCGGGTACGGGGGACAGTCTCGTCTTGGTGTTAGGCCCGGCCACAGTCCGCCGAGGCACTGAGTTCACCCTAGGCTCCCCCGCAGGACCCGAACGAGCGTCAGGCCGGCCACGCGCCGAGTCTCGAATAGAACCGTGTTCGCCCTCGAGCGAACCCGCGCTTGCACACGTCCAGTCGGATCGGAAGCGGTACCGAGGAGAACGATGCGGAAGAAGACTGCTTCGGCGTCCCCGAACAGCCCAAAGGCCTCGCGTCCGCAGCATCCGGGGCTGACCGCCAATAGCCAGCGATCGGCCAAGCGGAGCTATGGCCTTGACGATCGCTCTCATAGAACGCCAAGGCGCAAAGCGCCGAAGGCGCGAACCCGGAGTGCCGATGCGTCCTGGCCAGGCAGGGATCCTGTTGGGGTAACTACATCTGGCGGGATTCCGGCTGACCTGCCGGGAAGGTGATTGGTCGGGCGGGATGGCTTGGGCGCTTCGCTCCTTGGCGTGACCTGAACGCGAGGTGATCCCGGGAGTGGCGCTCGCCGGTGGCTGAGGGGGCCGGGCGAAGGCCGGCAGCGTTGTCGCCTGCGGGCGTGATCCGTAACTTGTCGCGCCGTTGCGACGAGGAACTCGAGAGACGAGGTGGTGGCGTGGCGGACAACAACTTCGACGTGGTCGTGATCGGCGCGGGTCCGGGCGGCTACGTGGCGGCGATCCGGGCGGCGCAGCTGGGGATGAGGACGGCGTGCGTGGAAGCCGGCACGGCGCCGGGTGGGTTGGGCGGCGTGTGCAACAACTACGGCTGCATCCCGACGAAGGCGATGCTGGAATCAGCCATGTATGCAAGGAAGGTCGGGGAGCTGAAGGACTTCGGCGTTACCGTCAGCGACGTGAGGCTGGACGTGGTGCAGGCGGCCAAGCGAGCGAAGAAGGTGGCGGACCAGGGCTCGCGCGGCGTGGGCTTCCTGTTCAAGAAGAACAAGGTGGAGACGGTCGAGGGGTGGGGGCGGCTGGCGGGTGGCGACCGGGTGGAGGTGACCGCGAAGGACGGCTCGACCCGCACGATCACCGGGAAGCACATCATCATCGCGACGGGCTCGCGGCCGAAGTCGCTGCCGATGCTGAAGATCGACGAGGAGCGCATCTGGTCGAGCGACACGGCGGTCTTCCCCAAAGCCGTGCCGGCGTCGCTGGCGGTGGTGGGCGCTGGCGCCATCGGGATGGAGTTCGCGGACGTCTACAATGCGTTCGGCAGCAAGGTCACCATAATCGAGGCACTGCCGCAGCTGCTGCCGCTGGAGGATGCGGAGGCGGGGCAGGTGGTGGAGAAGATCTACAAGCGGCGCGGCATCGAGTCGCTCACCGGGGCGCGGCTGGAGAAGGCGGAGATCGGGAAGACGGGGGTGACGCTCTCGGTCAAGGACAAGGGTGGGGCGGAGAAGACGGTCGAGGCGGAGCGGGTGCTGGTAGCGGTGGGGCGGGCCCCGATCATCGACGACATCGGGCTGGAGAAGGCAGGTGTGCAGACTGAGCGCGGCTTCGTCAAGGTGGACGACCAGCTGCGCACGACGGCGCCGAACATCTACGCCATCGGCGACTGCGCCAGGCCGCCGCTGCTGGCGCACAAGGCGGAGCACGAGGGGGTGGCGGTGGTGGAGGCGATCGCGGGGATCGGCCACGGCATGGTCGACTACAACAACATCCCGGCGGTGACGTACTGCCATCCGGAAGTGGCATCGGTAGGGTTTACGGAACAGGCGGCGAAGGAGAAGGGGTACGACGTGGAGACGGGCGTGTTCCCCTTCAGCGCCAACGGGCGGGCCCGCACGGCGGGCGAGACGGACGGCTTCGTAAAGGTGGTGCGCGACAAGAAGTACAGTGAGCTGCTCGGCGCGACAATGGTGGGCGCGCACGTGAGCGAGATGATCGCGGAGTTCGTGGTGGGCCGCCACCTGGAGACGACGGTGGAGGACATGGACAGCGCGATCCATCCGCACCCGACGTTATCGGAGGCAATCGGGGAGGCGGCATTGGCTGCGCTAGGTCGTGCCCTTCACATCTAGGCGCGGCCGAGGCGCCATGGAGGATGGCTGGGCCCGGGCTCGGCAGGAGGCAAGGGCAAGGGAAAGGGCAGGGCAAAAAAGGCCTTTGACCGTCGGTGCGGACGCGGCGCGCACCTTGCCGCTCGCGTGCGGCAAGGCTAAGAAGGTAGACTTGGGGTTGGGTGGGCGAGCGACGGGGCTCGCGACGAAAGGTCGGGGTACGGGAAAGGGCCAAGTAGCGGAGCATGGCTGAGCTGACTAGGCCGCGAGGGTTTCCCAGCGGCATGGAGGTGGCCGCGAGCGGGTATGCTCGCGGCCACGCGCGTCCCCGGGGAAAGGGGTGGGCGGCCGTCGCCGTGGGCGTGGGCCTGCTGGCGGGCTCGACTCAGCTCATGCTCCGGGGTGTGGAGCCTTTCGCGACGTCGTTCTACCTCTTTGCCTGGTACTCGACGCTGCTGGCGCTGTACGGCGCGCTGGCACTTTCGGCGGGGCGCTCGCCCAGGCTGCGGCGGCCCACCTCGCTGCTGACCATGCTGGCCTGGTCAGCGGTGCTCTGGCTCTTCTTCGAGCTAGTCAACCTGCGACTGCGCAACTGGTACTACGTCTTCGTGCCGGCGAGCCCCTGGGTGCGCTGGCCGTGCATCATCCTCTCCTTCGCGACCGTGCTGCCTGCGGTCTTCGGCGCCGAGGCCATGCTGGAGGCGCGCGACGTCTTCGAGGAGAAGCGCTGGCCACGGTTGCGCGTTACGCCCCGACTGCTCACGGGGATGCAGGTGGCCGGCGCGCTCATGTTCCTCCTGCCCATGGCCTGGCCGCGCTACTTCTTCCCGCTGGTCTGGGGGACGACGACGTTCATGCTGGAGCCGGCGGTGTACCGGCGCGACCGCTCGCGCTCGCTGCTGGCGGACCTGGAGGAGGGCCGGCCGGCGCGGCTGCTGCGGCTGCTGGCGGGCGGCGCCGCCATCGGCTTCCTCTGGGAGCTGTTCAACATCGCGGCGCGGGGGAAGTGGATCTACACGGTGCCGTTCTTCGAGGAGGCCAAGCTCTTCGAGATGCCGGTGCTGGGGTTCCTGGGCTTCCCGCCGTTCGCGGTGGACTGCTTCGTGGTCTGGCAGCTGCTGGTGCTGGCGGGCGTGGCCGTGGGGCTGGATGGGCGAGCCCGGCCCGGCTCCGGTCTGCGGCGGCTGGGGGCCTTCGTTGTGGCGGCGGTCTTCACGGCCCTCGTGGCGGTTGGCATGGAGGACCGCACCATATCGTCGGTGCGGCCGTTGATCGAGGGCGTACCGGGCGTGCCGGCGGCCCAGCTCTCGGCCGCCGGCTACGCCGACCCCTTCGTGCTGGCGCGGGCCTCTGTGCCGGACGTGGCGGAACGCACGGGCGCCCTGCCGGCGGCGGCGGCCGCGTGGATCGAGGAGGCGCGCCTGGTGGCGCTGCGCGGGATCGGCGACGGCAACGCCAGCCTGCTGGCGCGCGTGGGCGTGACCAACGTGCCTACGCTGGCAGCACAGGACCCCGCCCTGCTCGCGCAGCGCCTGCGCGCAGCCGGCGCAGGCGAGGTGCTCGATGCCCGGGTGCGGGTGTGGGTGCGGGCGGCACGGAAGGCGGTGGGTGGGCCGCCGCTTCAGGCGACGACGTCGAGGCTGCCGGCGGGAAGCGCCGCCGCCGGCGCCAGGACTTCGCCTATGACCGCCGCCGCCGGCGTGTGACGCGCGCGCAGCGCCTCCACGAGTGCCTGCGCGCGCTCGGGAGCGACGGCGATGAGCAGGCCCCCGGACGTCTGCGCGTCGCAGAGGAGCACGCGCAGCGCGGCAGGGACGTCGTCGGCCCAGGTCGTCGCCTCTCCCAGATCATGCATATTGCGGCGCGTCCCGCCGGGAATGTGACCTCCCGCGCCTAGCGAGAGCGCCTCCGGCAGCAGTGGCACCGCCGAGGCCCGCACCCGCACCGCCAGGGCGCTCGCCAGCAGGATCTCCCGCAGGTGGCCCAGGAGCCCGAAGCCGGTCACGTCGGTGGCCGCGTGCACGCCCACGTGCAGCATCGCCTCCGCCGCCGCGCGGTTGAGCGTGGCCATGCTGGCGACGGCCGCTCTGACGGCCTCGCGTGAGGCGACGCCGGCCTTGAGCGCCGTCGCCACGACGCCGGTCCCGATCGGCTTGGTCAGCACGAGCACGTCGCCGGGTCGGGCCGTGGCGTTGCGTACCAGCCGCTCGGGCGAGACCTCGCCCACGACGCAGAGCCCG
>DATKAG010000206.1:0-2699 GCA_035498355.1 Myxococcales bacterium
ACCCCGACCATCACGCCGTACCCGGCCACCAGCAGGATCATGAGGAGGCCCGGAACGAGCCCGCCGATGAAGAGGTGCTTGATGGGCGCCTGGGCCATCACGCCGTACAGGATGACCGGTAGTGAAGGCGGGAAGAGAAGCCCCAGCGAGCCCGAGGCGGTGACCAGGCCGACCGAGAAGCCCTCCGGGTACCGGTCCTCCACCAGCGAGGGGAGGAGGAGCCCTCCCAGCGCCAGGATCGTCACCCCGGACGCGCCGGTGAAGGTGGTGAAGAGGGCGCAGACCACGGTCGCCATCACCGCCACGCCGCCCGGCATCCAGCCGAAGATCCCCTTGTAGACGCGGACCAGCCGCCGGGAGGCGTCCCCCTCCGCCAGGACGTACCCGGCGGCGGTCAGCAGCGGGATGGCCGGCAGCATCGTCTCCTTCGAGAGGTTGAAGATGGCGGTCGGGGCCGCGGCCAGCGGGGTCCCGTCCTTGAAGAAGAGGGCCATCGCCACGCCGGCCATGACGACGAACACCGGCGCGCCGGCCAGGAACGCCGCCAGCACGATCACCAGGAGCAGCGTGACCAGGAACGTGCCCGGCGCGGTGCGCCCCAGCAGGAAGGCCAGGGCCGCCACCAGCAGGGCCGCCACCCGCAGCCACGGGCTCCGCGGTCCGCTCACGTCGGCGCGCCACGAGAACCGGAGCGCCATGATCGCGAACCCCACCGGCATGACCAGCTCGCTCCAGGCCTCGCGGATCCCGAAGGCTACCCGCGCCAGCCCCTGCCACTGCGCCTGCACGAGCCGGTACGACGCGAGGGCGAGCAGGGCGCAGGTCGCGGCCGACACCGCCTGGCCCAGGAAGGCGGCGGCGCGCCGCGGCCACCCCGCCGGGATGACGTCCAGCGTGGAGAGGCCCAGGTGCCGCCCGGTGAGGGTCGAGAGGAGCGCGCCCAGGAACCCCACCCACAGCGTCATGTGCTGGGCCAGCTGCGAAGCCCCCGGAAACTCGCGGCCCAGGAGCCGTCGCATGAGCGACGACGCCGCCGGAAGCGCGATCATCGCGAGCAGCAGCAGGGCGACGAGCGTGCGCTCCACCCGCGTGCCCTGCGGCGCGCTGTCTGCTGCGTTCGGGTCGTGGGTGGCGGGTGCGGTGCTCACGCGATTGTGGATTGACCCCCTCCACGGAGACCCCATAGTAATAGCACGAACTTAGGGTCGGTGCCCCTTGTCCCCTCGACCGCTCACCTTGCTCATTCCACTCAGCGTCATCGCACTGGGCGGCTGCCGCACGGTGGCGCTGAACATGGCCTCGGACGCCGCGTCGGGCAGCGGCTCCACCTACGCCAGCGACGACGATCCGGAGCTGGTGCGGGAAGCCGCGCCCTTCGGCTTGAAGACCATGGAGGGGCTGCTGGAGAAGAATCCGAGGCACGAGGGGCTGCTCACCTCGCTGGCCAGCGGCTTCACCCAGTACGCCTACGCGTTCGTTCAGCTCGACGCGGACGTGAACGACCTCGACGGGCGCCTGGAGGCGGCGCGGGCCGGCCGGGATCGCGCCCGCAGGCTCCTGCTGCGAGCGCGCGATTACGGCCTGCGCGGCCTGGAGGTGCGCCACCAGGGCCTGCGCGAGAAGCTGATGGCGGGGGGAGACCTCGGCCCGGCGCTGGCGCAGGCGCGCAAGGAGGACGTTCCGCTGCTCTACTGGACGGCCTCCTCCTGGGCCCTGGCCATCTCCGACGGCAAGGGCGACATGGCGCTGGTGGCGCAGCTCCCCGTCCCGGTGGCCATGATGGAACGTGCGCTGGCGCTGAACGAGTCCTGGGGCGAGGGAGCGATCCACGAGTTCTTCGTCTCCTACGACGCCACCCGCAGCGCCGCGGAGGGCGGGGGGGCGGACCGGGCGCGGCAGCACCTGGAGC
This sequence comes from Myxococcales bacterium, assembly GCA_035498355.1. Taxonomy (GTDB): domain Bacteria; phylum Myxococcota; class Myxococcia; order Myxococcales; family 40CM-4-68-19; genus 40CM-4-68-19. The sequence goes on from DATKAG010000206.1 coordinate 1,910, forward strand.
GCGCCCTGGCGCTCTCCGACGGCAAGAAGCTCGGTCCCCGCGTCGCGTACGCGGAGGGCGTCCTGGTGCAGGCCCAGGACCGGACGCAGTTCACGCGGGCCCTGGAGGAGGTCCTCCACGCCGACGCCGAGGCTGTCCCTCGCTACCGGCTGGCGAACATCCTGGCCCAGCGCCGCGCCCTCGCCTTGCTGGCCCACGCCGACGAACTGATCCTGTGAGGGGAGGGCTCTACCCGTGAACAAGAACCTGCTCGCCGCGGCGGTGGCGCTGCTCGCCACCTCCGCCCGCGCCGAGCCCGTCACCATCAAGCTCGGCACGCTGGCCCCCCAGGGCTCGACCTGGCACGACCTGCTGCGCGAACTGGGGCAGAAGTGGGAGGAGGCGTCCGGCGGCCAGGTGAAGCTCCGCATCTACGCCGGCGGCGCGCAGGGCGGAGAAGGCGACATGGTGCGCAAGATGTCGGTGGGCCAGCTCCAGGCCGCCGCCATCTCCAACATCGGCATGCACGACGTCGCCGCCGAGCCGCAAGGCATGTCCGTCCCGCTGCTCTTCCAGGACGAGGCGCAGATGCAGTGCGCCCTGAAGAAGGTCCAGCCCCGCATCGAGCAGGTGCTGCAGGAGCGCGGGCTGGTCGCGATCCAGTGGAGCACGATCGGCGCCATCCACCTCTTCTGCGACAGGCCGCGCCGGAACCCGACCGAGGCGGCCGACGCCAAGATCTGGGCCTGGGAAGGCGATCCCAAGAGCGTGGAGGCCTTCCGGCTGGCGGGGCTCAAGCCGGTGGTCCTCT
>DATKAG010000207.1:0-14406 GCA_035498355.1 Myxococcales bacterium
CGCGCGTCGCGCGCGAGGTCGGCACCGACGGCAAGCTCGGCGGCCAGGCGCAGGTGCCGGGCGTGGGCGGCGTGTGGAAGGACCTCACCGACAACGTCAACTTCATGGCCGCCAACCTCACCGGCCAGGTGCGCAACATCGCCAAGGTGACCACGGCGGTGGCCAACGGCGACCTCTCCCAGAAGATCACCGTGGACGTGAAGGGCGAGATCCTGGAACTGAAGAACACCATCAACACCATGGTGGATCAGCTCAACTCCTTCGCCTCGGAGGTGACGCGCGTCGCCCGCGAGGTGGGCACCGAGGGCAAGCTGGGGGGCCAGGCGGAAGTGGCCGGGGTGGCCGGGGTGTGGAAGGCGCTGACCGACAACGTGAACTTCATGGCCCGCAACCTCACCACCCAGGTGCGGGGGATCAGCAAGGTGGTCACCGCGGTGGCCAACGGGGACCTGGCGCAGAAGCTGACGGTGGACGCCAAGGGCGAGGTGGCGGCGCTGGCCGAGACCATCAACGCCATGACCGACACCCTGAGCACCTTCGGCGAGCAGGTGAGCGGCGTGGCCCGCGAGGTGGGCATCGAGGGCAAGCTGGGCGGGCAGGCCAAGGTGCCCAACGCCACCGGCACCTGGCGGCAGCTCACCGACAACGTCAACCAGCTGGCCGCCTCGCTCACCACCCAGATCCGGGCCATCTCCGAGGTGGCCACGGCGGTGACCAAGGGCGACCTCACCCGGGCCATCACCGTGGGCGCGGAAGGGGAGGTGGCGAAGCTCAAGGACAACATCAACCAGATGATCGTGAATCTCCGGGAGACCACCCAGAAGAACCAGGAGCAGGACTGGCTGAAGACCAACCTGGCCAAGTTCAGCTCCATGATGCAGGGGCAGAAGAACCTGGACACGGTCTCCCGGCTGATCATGTCCCAGCTCACCCCCCTGGTCTCCGCCCACCACGGGGCCTTCTTCATGGCCGACAACGACGGGGCGGGCACCGTCTTCAAGCTGGTGGCCACCTACGCCTACAAGGAGCGGAAGAGCGTGGCCAACCGCTTCCGCGCCGGCGAGGGCCTGGTGGGGCAGTGCGCGCTGGAGAAGAAGTCCATCCTCCTCACCCACGTCCCTGGCGACTACATCCAGATCAACTCCGGGCTGGGGGAGTCGGCGCCCCTGAACATCATCGTCCTCCCCGTGCTCTTCGAGGGCGAGGTGAAGGCGGTGATCGAGCTGGCCTCCTTCAACCCCTTCAGCGCCATCCACCAGATCTTCCTCGACCAGCTCACCGAGTCGATCGGGGTGGTGCTGAACATGATCGGCGCCAACATGCGCACCGAGCAGCTCCTGCAGCAGTCGCAGAGCCTCACCCAGGAGCTGCAGAGCCAGTCCAAGGAGCTGACCATCCAGCAGGAGGAGCTGAAGCGGAGCAACTCCGCCCTGGAGAAGCAGGCCCTGGAGCTGGAGGAGAAGGCCAAGCAACTGGAGGAGCAGAACGCCAACATCGAGGTGAAGAACCGCGAGGTGGAGCTGGCGCGGGCCAGCCTGGAGGAGAAGGCCGAGCAGCTCTCGCTCATCTCCCGCTACAAGAGCGAGTTCCTGGCGAACATGAGCCACGAGCTGCGCACCCCGCTCAACTCCCTGCTCATCCTCGCCAAGCTCCTCTCCGACAACCGGGAGCAGAACCTCTCCGACAAGCAGGTGGAGTACGCCAAGACCATCTACGCCAGCGGCGGCGACCTGCTCTCCCTGATCAACGAGATCCTCGACCTCTCCAAGGTGGAGGCGGGGAAGATGCAGATCGAGCCCCGGGACATCGCCCTCGCCGATCTGCGCGACTACTTCGAGCGCACCTTCCGCCCGGTGGCCGAGCAGAAGGGGCTGCGCTACGAGATCGACATGGCGCCCGGCGTGCCCACCCACATCCGCACCGACCCCCAGCGCCTGCAACAGGTCATCAAGAACCTGCTGGCCAACGCCTTCAAGTTCACCCAGGAGGGGACGGTGCGCCTCGCCATGGGCCTGGCCCACGACCGCGACGATCTGGAGTCCCAGGTGTTGCAGAAGGCGAAGGCGGTGCTCGCCTTCTCCGCCATCGACACCGGCATCGGCATTCCCAGGAACAAGCAGAAGATCATCTTCGAGGCCTTCCAGCAGGCCGACGGCACCACCAGCCGCAAGTACGGCGGCACCGGGCTGGGGCTCTCCATCTCCCGGGAGATCACCCGCCTTTTGGGCGGGGAGATCCACGTGCGCAGCGAGCCGGGGAAGGGGAGCATCTTCACCCTCTACCTCCCCGACGCCTACGTGGGCGCGGAGGCGGAGGAGGCCGAGGACGTCTCCGCCACCCAGGTGCGGGAGCGGGCGGTCAGCGAGCAGCGCGCCCGCCGCAGCGATGCGCCGGCGGGGCCGCCCCCGAGCGGGCTGCAGGCCAACCTCCTCACCGAGCTGGTCCCCGGGCAGCCTGACGAGGTGGTGCTTCGTCCGATCGAAGACGATCGGGAGCACCTGCGGGAGGGCGACCGCGTCTTGCTGATCATCGAGGACGACCTCAAGTTCGCCCGCATCATGGTGGGCATGGCCCGGGAGAAGGGGTTCAAGGCGGTCGTGGCCACCCGGGGCGACACCGGCCTGTCTTTGGCCAACGAGCTGCAGCCGGTGGCCATCACCCTGGACATCCAGCTCCCGGTGGTGGACGGCTGGAGCATCCTCGACAAGCTGAAGCGCAACCCCCGCACCCGGCACATCCCGGTGCACGTCATCTCCATCGTGGAGAAGAGCAAGAAGGGGGCCAGCATGGGCGCCTTCGCCTGGATGGAGAAACCGGTGAGCAAGGAGGCCTTGGAGGGCGCCTTCACCCACATGTCTACTTTCGTGGACAAGAAGGTGAAGAAGCTGCTGGTGGTGGAGGACGACGCCTTGCAGCAGAAGAGCATCTGCGAGCTGCTCAATGGCGAGGACGTGGAGGTGGTCGCCGTGGCCGGCGGCCGGGAAGCGCTGGGGAAGCTGGAGGGCGGCGACTTCGACACCCTGGTCCTCGACCTGCTGCTGCCCAACGAGGACGGGACCCGGCTCCTGGAAGAGATCAAGGGCCGCTTCCCCGACCTGCCGGTGGTGGTCTACACGGGCAAGGAGCTGACGGGGAAGGAGGACGTCCGGCTGAAGAAGCTGGCCGAGTCGGTGATCCTCAAGTCCGCCGCCAGCTCCCCGGAGCGGCTGCTCAGCGACACCGCCCTCTTCCTCCACCGGCTGGACGAGAAGCTCCCCGCCCGGGCCAAGGAGATGCTCCGCGGCCAGCGGGACGAGGGGAACAACGTGGCGGGCAAGAAGGTCCTCATCGTCGACGACGACGTGCGGAACATCTTCGCCCTCACCGGCGTGCTGGAGAGCTACGGTCTGGACGTGGTCTACGCGGAGAACGGCAAGGACGGCATCGCCACCCTGGAGCGCACTCCCGACGTGGACGTGGTGCTGATGGACGTGATGATGCCGGGGATGGACGGCTACGAGACCATGCGGGCCATCCGCCGGGATCCCGCCCGCAAGGCCCTGCCCATCATCGCCATCACCGCCAAGGCCCTGAAGGAGGATCGGGACCGGTGCATCCAGGCCGGGGCGTCGGACTACCTGCCCAAGCCGATCGACGCGGACAAGCTGATGGAGCTGATCCGGCTCTGGGCCAGGTGATGAGAGGGAGAATCCATCCCGTCCCGCCGCCGCCGGTGACCATCGGGGGCGGCGCGCAGCCTCTGCAGGCGGACGCGCCCCCCGCGCGCATCCTCCTGGTGGACGACCATCCGCCCAACCTCGTGGCGCTGGACGCCATCCTCGATCCGCTGGGGCAGGAGCTGGTGCACGCCCACTCCGGGGAGGAGGCGCTGCGGCAGCTCCTGGAGTCTGACTTCGCCCTCATCCTCATGGACGTGCAGATGCCGGGGCTGGACGGCATCCAGGCGGCCAAGCTGATCAAGGAGCGGCCGCGGACCAAGCACATCCCCATCATCTTCCTCACCGCCATCCACAAGGACCCGGCGTACATCTTCCGCGGCTACAAGGAGGGGGCCGTCGACTACCTGCTCAAGCCCTTCGACCCGGAGATCCTCCGGGCCAAGGTCTCGGTGTTCGTCGACCTCTGGCGGAAGAACGAGCTGCTCCGCCGGCAGCAGGCCATGCTCCGGGCCCGCGAGCTGCTGGAGGTGGAGAGGCGCGGCGAGCTGCGCTTCCGCGCCCTCACCGATTCCATGCCCCAGTGCGTCTGGGCGGCGCGGCGTGACGGGGAGATCTACTACTGCAACCGCATCTGGGTGGACTACGCCGGGGAGGCCACCGGGATCACCTTCTTCGACGCCCTCCCCGAGGACGAGTTGCAGCAGGTGCGCAAGGCCTGGCAGGCGGCCATCCGCGGGGGCGAGCCGCTGGAGTGGGAGCAGCGGCTGCGGCGCAAGGACGGCGAGTGGCGCTGGCACCTCTGCCGGATGGTGCCGGAGCGGGACGAGCGGGGGCGGATCGGCGGCTGGATCTGCACCGCCACCGACATCGACCAGCAGAAGCGCATCGAGCAGGCCCACAAGGCCCTGCTGGCGAGCGAGAAGGACGCCCGGCGGCAGGCGGAGATCGCCAACCGCACCAAGGACGAGTTCCTCGCCACCGTCTCCCACGAGCTGCGCACCCCGCTCAACGCCATCCTCGGCTGGACGCGCATGCTGCGCACCGGGGCGGTGGAGCCCCAGGCGCTCAGCCGGGTGCTGGAGACCATCGAGCGCAACGCCCGGGTGCAGACCCAGCTGGTGGAGGACATCCTCGACGTCAGCCGGATCATCGCCGGCAAGCTGCGGGTGAACGTGCAGAAGACCGACCTGCACGCGGTGGCGCGCAACGCCCTGGACGCGGTGCGCCCCGCGGCCGAGGCCAAGGGCGTGCAGATGGCCTCCGAGCTGATCGCGGGCTCCGCCGAGTTCTGCGGCGATCCCGACCGGCTGCAACAGGTGATCTGGAACCTGCTCTCCAACGGCATCAAGTTCACTCCCCGGGAAGGCCGGGTGACCTTGCGCATCGAGCGGGTGCGCTCGGACGTGCGCATCGCCGTGAGCGACACCGGAGCGGGCATCCGCGGCGCCTTCCTCCCCCACGTCTTCGACCGCTTCTGGCAGGCGGACAGCTCCATCACCCGCGCCCAGGGCGGGCTGGGCCTGGGGCTGGCCATCGTCCGCCACCTGGTGGAGGTGCACGGCGGCACCGTGCAGGCGCAATCGGACGGAGAGGGCAAGGGCGCCACCTTCACCGTGCGCATGCCGGTCCGGGCGGTGGCCCCGGAGGCCCCCAAGCCCGATCGGACCAACGGCAGCGATCCGGTGTCCCTCCCCGAGCCCCCGCTGATCGCGGAGAAGCTCCTTTTGGGGGTGGACGTGCTGGTGGTGGACGACGAGCCCGACGCCCGCGAGCTGGTGGCGGCGGTGCTGGCCCGCTGCGGCGCGGAGGTACGGACCGCCGCCAGCGTGGAGGAGGCCGTCGGCCGGATCGTCGAGCGGCGCCCCCAGGTGCTGATCTCGGACATCGGCCTGCCCATCGAGGACGGCTACGCCCTCATCCGGCGGGTGCGGGAGATCGATCCGCTGTTGAAGGCCTGCGCCCTCACCGCCTACGCCACCCCGGAGGATCACCGCCGCGCGTTGGCCGCCGGCTTCCAGGCGCACGTGGTGAAGCCGGTGGATCCCTCCGAGCTGGCCCTGCTGGTGGCCTCCCTCTCGGGGCGGGGCGGGGACGGCGCCCCCTCCAGCTCGACGGATAAGCTGGAGCATCGCGCGGCCGCGGGGTAGAAGGCGCCCGTGAAGCTCAACGCCATCGAGCTGCCCCCGCGCGCGCCCGGCCTCTCCCGCACCCTCATCCTCCTGCACGGCTACGGGGCGGACGAGCGCGACCTGTTGCCCATCGCCCACGAGCTGGATCCGCGGCTGCACGCGGTCTCGCTCCAGGGGCCCATCGCCCTCAGCGGTCCCATGCGCGCCTGGTTCAACCTCTCCCAGGACCTGCAGGGGCGGATCTCCTTCGACCCGGAGGAGGCGCGCGGCGCGGTGAGCGCGGCCAGCGGGGCGGTGGAGGAGATCGCAAAGGGGTCTCCGCGGCCGCTGCTCCTGGGCTTCAGCCAGGGCGCGGGCATCGCCCTGGGGGTGGCGCTGCTCCGGCCGGAGCTGGTGGGCGGCGTGCTCTCCTTCTCCGGGGTGGCGCGCGCGCTGGAGGAGCGGGACCACGCCCCCCTGCCGCAGCTGGCGGGCCTGCGCGTCTTCGCCGCGCACGGCTCTCAGGATCCCCTCCTCCCCCTCTCTTTGGGGCGCGGCCTGCGCGACGCGCTGGGGCGCCTGGGCGTGCAGGTGGAATGGCACGAGTACCCCATGGGGCACAATGTGGTTCCCGAGGAGATCGAGGACGCCAAGGCCTGGCTGTCGGGCGTCGCAGGTGGCTGAAATAGCGGAGGTCCGATGGGCGTAGAGATTGAGCGGAAATTCCTCGTCCGCAAGGAGCTGCTCCCCAGGGACCTGCCGGAGGGCGACGAGCTGGAGCAGGGCTATCTCAGCGTGGAGCCGGCAGTCCGGGTCCGGCTGACGACGGGCCACGACGGCACCCGCCACGCGGAGCTCACCATCAAGGGCCCTGGCCTGCTGGAGCGGGCCGAGTTCAACTATCCCGTCCCCCACGAAGACGCCGAGGCCCTGCTCGCCCTCTGCGCGCGCCGGCTGAGCAAGGTGCGCCGCCGCCTCGGCCGGTTCGAGCTCGATCACTTCCCCGACCGCGAGCTCTGGCTGGCGGAGATCGAGCTGCGCGACCAGCGCGAGAGCTTCGAGCGGCCGGCCTGGCTGGGCGAGGAGGTCACCGGCGATCCCCGGTACGCCAACTCCAGCCTCGCTCGCGCCAGTCCCACCCCGGAGGGCCGACATGCGTAGCCGCCTCGCCGCCATCCTCTTCCTGGCGCTCCCCCTCGCCTCTCGCGCCGCCGACCCGGAGATCCGCTTCGAGAAGTACGAGCTGGCCAACGGGCTGACGGTGATCCTCAGCGAGGACCACCGGCTGCCACAGGTCGCGGTGGACATCTGGTACCACGTGGGAGCCGCCAACCAGTCGCCAGGGCGGAGCGGCTTCGCCCACCTCTTCGAGCACATGATGTTCTCCGGGTCCAGGCATGTGCAGCCGTCGCCCATCCAGGCGCTGGAGCGCCTGGGCGCCTCGGGGATGAACGGCACCACCAACTTCGACCGCACCAACTACTTCGAGGTGGTGCCCGCCAACCAGCTCGCCGCCGCCCTCTGGGTGGAGTCGGACCGGATGGGCTACCTGCTGGACACGCTCGACGAGCAGAAGCTGAAGATCCAGCGGGACGTGGTCTCCAACGAGAAGCGGCAGAGCTACGAGAACCGGCCCTACGGCCCGGCCGGGCTGCGCCTCTGCGACCTGCTCTTTCCCAAGCCGCACCCCTACTACGAGTGCGTGATCGGGGACATCGCCGACATCCAGACCGCCTCGGCGGCCGACGTCCGGCAGTTCTTCCGCACCTTCTACGGGCCGCAGAACGCCTCGCTCGTTCTGGTGGGCGACTTCGATCCCAAGGTGGCGCGGACGCTGGTGGAGAAGTACTTCGGCCCCATTCCCCGGGGACCTTCGGTGAAGCTGCCGGACATCCCCCAGCCCGACATCGGCCGGCTGGTGAAGGAGACGGTGGTGGACAAGCTGGCCGAGATGCCCCGGCTGATCCTCGCCTGGAAGGGCGTCCGCCAGTACACGGACGAGGAGCCGGCCGGCGACGTGCTGGGCGACGTGCTGGGGACCGGCAAGACCTCGCGCCTCTACAAGGCCCTGGTCTTCGAGCGGCAGCTCGCCTCGGGAGTGAGCGCCAGCAACGTCACCCTGGGGCTGGCGGGCTGGTTCCAGATCACCGTCACCGCGGCGCGCGGGCACACCCTGGACGAGATCCGCCCGGTGCTGGCGCAGATCCTGGGCGAGATGGAGCAGCAGGGGCCCACCGCCCAGGAGGTGGAGCGGGCCACGCGGAACATCATCGCCAACCGGTTGCGCACGGTGGAGCGGATCGGCGGGTTCGGCGGCAAGGCCGACCTGCTCAACAACTACCAGGTCTTCCTGGGCAACCCGGGCTACCTGCCGCACGACATCGCCCGCTACCGGGCGGTGACGCCGCAGGCGGTGCAGGCCTTCGCCCACAAGTACCTGGTCACCGACCAGCGCATCGAGATGGACGTGGTTCCCGCGCCCCGCAGCGCCAGCGCGGAAGGAGCGCGGCGATGAACCGCCTCCTCGCCGCCGCCGCGCTGCTCGCCGCCTGCGCCGGCTCCCCGGCGGTGCCCGCCAACCCGGCGCAGCAGGGCGCTGCCCCGGCCGGGACGAAGCCGCCTGCCGTGGCCGCCGCCGCCGCGCCGGCCGGGTTGCCCGACGCGGGCCTGGCGCCGGAAGCGGCCAAGGAGGCGGCGAAAGCCGGACCGGCGACGCCGCCGGCCACGGAGACGGCGCAGTCGTCGCCCAACGCGGTGCCGGAGCCGCCGCTGATGCCCGACGCCCCCTTCCGCGCCAGCCGGCCGCCGCCGCTTTCGCAGCAGTCGCGCTTCTCGCCCCCGGTGCCGGTGCAGCGGAAGCTGAAGAACGGGGCGCGGGTGCTGATCGTGGAGAACCACAGCGTGCCGCTGGTGGCGGTGGACGTCCGCTTGCTCCACGGCGTCGACGCCGACCCGAAGGACAAGCCGGGGCTGGCCGAGTTCACCGCCGACATGGTGGACGAGGGGACGAAGACGCGCCCGGCGGAGAAGCTGGCGGAGGAGATCGAGGACCTGGCCGCCCACCTGGGCAGCGGCGCCGGCCTGGAGACGGCCACCGTCCATCTCAATTGCCTGACGGAGACGCTGCCCAAGGCCCTGGACCTGCTCGCCGACGTGGTGCAGAACCCCGCCTTCCGCCCCGAGGACGTGGAGCGGGTGCGGGTGCTCAAGCTCACCGCGCTGGAGCAGAAGAAGGCCAACCCCGGCGCTCTGGCCGCGGACGAGGCGGCGAAGATCCTCTACGGCCCGGGCCATCCCTGGGGACAGCCGGCCGGCGGGACGCCGGAGTCGGTGGGCTCCATCGGGCCCTCCGACCTGGCCGCCTTCCACGCGAAGTGGTGGGTGCCCAACGCGGCGGTGATCTCGGTGGCGGGCGACGTGCAGCCGGCCGAGATCGTCCGCCTGCTCGACGAGAAGCTCGCCTCCTGGAAGCCGCGCCCGCTGCCCAGGCTCTCGCTGCCCGCGTTCCCCAGGATCCGGCGGCGGGAGATCGTCGCCCTGGAAAAGCCGGGGACCACGCAGGCCCAGGTCTGGGTGATAGGGCGGCTCTTCAAGGCCACCTCTCCGGAGGCCATCCCGCTGCGGGTGGCGAACATGACCTTGGGCGGGCTCTTCACCAGCCGGCTGAACATGAACCTGCGGGAGAAGCACGGCTACAGCTACGGGGTCTTCTCCTCCCTCTCCCTGATGCGCGCGAGCGGCACCTTCGCGGCGCGCGGGGGCATCGTGGCGAAGAACACGGTGGAGGCGGTGGAGGAGTACGAGCGCGAATTGCAGGGCTTCTCCAACGGGCAGGTCTCGGAGACGGAGCTGGCGGCGGCCAAGGAGGCGCTGGTGCGCGGGCTTCCCACCGCGCTGGAGACCAACGACGCGGTCTCGGGGGCGATGGGCAACCTGGTGGCGCTGGGTCTGCCCCTCGACTACTACCGGAACTTCGCCGCCCGCGTGGGGAAGGTCTCGCAGGCGGAGGTGAAGAAGGTGGTGACGGAGTGGATCACGCCCGAGCGCTGGCCCGTGCTCATCGTGGGGCCGGTGGCCCAGAGCAAGGAGGCGCTGGAGAAGCTGAACCTCGGGCCGGTGACGGTGACCCCGGCGGTGCCGGCCGCCAAGCCCGCCGCGGCGCGGTGACTACTTTCCCGACCTGGCCAGCCCCAGCAGGTACTGGGTGGGGTTGAGGAACTTCGCCAGCGCCTTCTCCCCGTCGGCGCGCTTGTAGGAAACGTTGCGGGTGGCGCCGGCCGGGTAGGTCTCGAAGTGGAGCATGGAGTCGGAGACCATGCGGCCCACCTCGGCGATGGGCTGGCCGGGGGCCACCGTCATGCCCTTGTGGATCCCGTACTTCTTCAGCGATTTGGGGTCCACCTCGCCGTAGTTGATCACCGTGCCGCTCTTGCCCTGCACCAGCAGGCACCAGACCAGCGGGTGGTTCGCTGGATAGAAGGGATAGAAATTCACCACCTCGCCGGCCTCGCAGGCCACGATCACGTCGTGGAAGTCGCCGAAGACGTCGATTCCCGCGTGGTAGCGATCGGGAGTGCTGGAGGTGGCGGGGCGGGGGGCGAGGAACTCGCGCTTGCGCGATCCGCTGGAGGTGCCGTAGCCCTTGCCGTCGGCGCCCTTGAAGCAGACGGCGCGTCCGTAAGAGCTCTTGGGGTTGCGCACCGGCCAGTAGAGACCGGTGGGCGGGGCGAAGAGCGCTGCGCCGGTGGAGACCGGGTCGGCGGAAGGCGGCTGCCACGGCTTCGCCGCCGGCGGGACGCTCGCCCATTCCCCGCCGGTGACCTTGGGGCCCTCGGGCTCGTCGACCGGCACGTGCTCCTCGGGGTGGGCCTTGAGCCCCAGCTGCTTGTCCTCGTCGCTCGCGGGATACCAGCGGGGCAGGGCCCAGCAGAACCACATGGGGACCATGTCGAAGTGAGCGCCCACCTCGGCGTGGTAGCCGCCGGCCTCCTTCCACTCCTTGTGGTGCTTCGGCAGCCGGTCCTTCTTGATGCGCAGGCTGATCCGGGTCTTGCCCGTGTTCTCCCAGCCGTCGTCGATGTCGGCGTCGTCCTCCGCCGGCTCCAGCGCCTTCGCCTTCTCCGTCGCCCCGAGCGCCTTGGCGAAGGCCTGGCTGCCGCCGTAGGAGTTGCCGCCGCCGGTGCCCTTGTGCAGCGAGTAGAGGATGGTGACGGAGTTGTCCTTCAGCCCCTTGGCGTAGACCTCGGCGTTGTTCAGCGTCACCACCGTGTCGGCCAGGCCGAAGATCTTGATCTTGTGGCCGTCGAACTCGCCCCCCTTCTCGGCGAGAAGATTCATCCCCCGGTGCGCCGAGCCGCCGCCCGCGCCGCTGTGGCCCACCACCGAGACGGCGTCGCGATCGATCTCCACGCTGGCCGAGGCCACGGCCGCCTCCACCGCCGCCACGAACTTCGCCAGGTCGAAGTCGCCCCAGGGAGCGTCGGAGAACCGGGTGGGCGCGGCGATGATCAGCGGCGTGCACTTGCCGTCGGCGGCCAGCCTCTCCGCCAGCTTTCCCACGTGCACCCTCTTTTCGTTCAGCGGCGGATGCGGCTCGCGCGCCTTGGCGTTGATCCCGTGGAGGGCCACCACCAGGGGACGGGGCCCGCTGTGGAAGCAGCGGGGATGCGCCCAGACGCGGGCCGGCTGGCCGCCGAAGGGGAACTCCACGCCGAGATCGAACAGGGGGCCGTGCCCCTCGGCGCCGCCGGTGGAGTGCTTCACCGGCCCTTCCGCCTTCTCGGCCGGGGCCTCCTCGGGCTTCTCCTCCGGCTGCTCTTCCGCTTCGTCCTCCGGCGGGGGCGGAGCGGCCGTCTTCAGATCGGCGGCGTGGAGGAAGGTGTAGCCCACCGTCCCGCCGCCCTTCTCGATCAGGGCGGCGAGGTGCGCCCAGGGCGAGCCCGGGCCCGTCCCGCCCCAGACCACCTGCGTGCCTTTGGTGGGCCGCTCCACCTTGTCGGCCGCCGGACCGCCGGCGATCTGCACCTTGACGGTGCCGTAGTCGCCTTCCACCTCTCCGGCGATGCTCTTCTCGTCGGCCATGGTCAGCCCTTCTTCAGCCGGGGAAGGAAGACCGCGCGCTTGAGGGCGTGGTTGTTCACCAGGACGTTCTTGGGATCGTCCCACCCCTGCATGTGGCAGTGCGGGCCGGTGGTGACGCCGATGATGGTCTTGCACGACCCCAGCCAGGTGCCGGCGGGAAGCTCCTCGCCGCTCTTCGCCGCCTTCCACACCCGGTGGGAGATCTCGCCCATGTGCCCGAAGCCCACCGTGGTGCCGTCGGCCATGGCGCAGAAGACCGCGCCGCCGGTCTGGGGCCAGACGAAGCGATCCACCACCTTGAAGGGCTTGTCGGGCCCGAACACCTGCACGGGAGAGAGGTGCTTGTAGCCCTTGGCGTAGCCGTTCAGGTCGGCGCACCATTCCGGCGCGAAGTGGTTGTGCGGGGGGCAGACCGTCTCCTCCCAGGTCTCCGGGTCGGGCTCGAACTGCTCGGCGACGATCTGGATCTTGTTCGGCTTGTCGGCCAGCGAATGCTCGTGGTCGTCCTTGTCCTTGAACTTCAGATCCGGCCCTCCCGGGTAGTCGATGGGCGGCGGCAGCTTCTCGTCCTCCTTGGCCGGCTCGTCCGCCACCGGCGCCACCGACAGCTTGGGGTCCGCGCCTCCCTCCGCCTTCCACTCTGAGCCGCCAGCGTTGCCATACCAGCGGGCGAAGCCCCAGCAGTTCCCGAATCCCTTGCGTACCTGGCCGGAGAAGGAGTTCCAGGGCCGCGACACGCCCAGCCCCAGGCGGTTGTTGTTCGTCTTCTCCTCGTTGCGCACCCAGTCGGCCGCCGTCTTTCCCTCGCCCTTCTTCTCGTAGACCACGCCGCTGGCGGTGCCGTACTTGTCGTAGGCCACGCAGTTGGCGGAGAAGACGCGCGCGGCCAGCGGCTTGATCTTCGCCACCTCGTAATCCTTGCCTTCGAACTCCAGCTTCTCCGCCTTGAGGAAGGCCTGCAGGCGGGCCTCGAAGAGGCCCTCGTTCTCCTCCACCCAGAGGCAGTCCTCCCGGGTCATCCTGTATCCGCCCTTGTCCTCGGGCTTGGGATCCGGGTGATCGCCGCGGACGAAGTCGCTCTGGTCCACGAACACCGGCGTCTTCCGCCCCTTCAAGGTCACCTGGTAGCGCAGGTCGCCCACCAGCCAGTTGTGGCTGAACCAGCAGGCGTTGTCCCCCATGCGCACGTCCATCAGCGAGGCCTCGTCGCCCCACTTTCCCACCGGCTCGCCCACGCCCAGCCATTTCATCGCCCAGGCGGGCGCGATGTACTGGTAGCCGGCGAAGAGCTTCTTGTTGTCGGCGGTGCGGTACTTGCTGCCCTCGCCCTGGATCCAGACGTTGGAGAAGACGCTCCCGCAGGCCACCGCCTTCTTCGCGTCGTCCGGCGGATGGTCCTTGATCCCGGCCGCCTTGGGCGTGCCTTGCACCACGTCCACCTCCAAGAGGCCGTCGTCCTTCTGGATGCGCATCTTCCCGTCGGGCAGGGAGGCGAAGATGGCCGCCATCTGCGAGTTGCAGCAGTTGGTCGCGCCCGAGGCGCCCCACTCGATGCCGAAGGCGTGCCAGAGAGGGATGCCTGCGGCCGTCTTCCCCGCCGGCTCGATCTGCATCCCCTGCAGCGCGGGCCACTCGTTGAGCACCCCGGCGGGCGCCTTGTACGCCTTGACCACGCCGTTCCAGGAGTAGATGCACCCGGCCCGCTCCCCGCCCTGGTCGCGCAGCTCCCAGTCGATGAGCGCGCGCATCATCCGCATGCCGAACTTCATGGAGAGCTTCTTCGCCTTGGCGTCGAAGACGAAGGGCTGGTCGGCGGGCGGCGCCTTCTCCTCGTCCTTCGCCTCCGGCTTGGGCTTGGGCGAGGGCGCCTGCTCCGCTTCCTCCTCGGTCTTCGCCGGCTGCACGTCCTTCGCTTCCGCGGGCTCCTCGTGGTCCAGCGGCCGGGGGGCGCCCATGCCGGCGCCGTCCAGCCAGCCCTTCACCTTCCCCTCGGGCTGCAGGGCCTTGCCCTCCACCGAGTCGCCGTCCACCAGCTTGAACTTCCAGCTCCCCTCCCAGAGCTGCCAGGTCTCCGACGGGTTCTCGTCGTTGCCCGGGTTGAGCGAGGCGCGCAGATCCAGCACGCACTTGTTCCCGTCCTCGTCGACGAAGGCGGCGAAGAGCGTGTCGTTCCATCCCGAAGGCGTGGGGCTGATCAGGCAGCGATCCCGCAAGCCCTTCACCCCCACCAGGTTCACCTTGCCGGCGCCCTCGTCCCAGCTTCCGCCCGCGCGCTCCACCACCTTCTTCAGCGCCTCGTACTGATCGGCCGGCGCCGGAGGGAGCAGCGCCGAGGAGAGCTTTCCTTCCTCCGCGGGCGCGGGACCCGGGTGCTCGACGTGCTTGGGCGGCTCCTCGCCGAAGTCGTCGATGTGCATCCAGCCGGCGAACTTCTCCGGCACGGAGGCCGCGGCGATCACCTGCACGGCGCTGTTCTCTCCCCCGTCGGGCACGGGGCCGAGCACGCGTCCCCCGCCGAGGTACAGCATGGGGTGCTGCATGGGATCGGTGTCGTGGTC
>DATKAG010000208.1:0-2562 GCA_035498355.1 Myxococcales bacterium
CACGGCCACGTCGCCGTCGCCGTCCACGATCGCGTCTACGATCACGTACGATCACGTCGACGTCGACGGGGTCTCTAGAAGTACACGTAGTGCAGCGAGATGTTGGGCACCCAGGTCGGGTTGCCGTTCGAGTCGGTCTCCGGAATGAGCCCGCCCACGTCGATGCCGTGCGCGAACTGCACGCGCAGCTCGAAAGGGCCCAGCCCCAGGTTCACGCCCAGCACGTAGTCGGCGGTGCGGTTCGCCCAGGCGTCGTGCAGGGTGGAGTTGAGCTTGGACCATCCCTGCCCGGCGTGGTTCTGCACCGCGCGGCTGGAGTCGACCACGCCGCCGAAGTCGAACCCCACCACCCCGGTGATCCCGCTGAAGAAGGCGAAGCGGATGAGCACGTCGAGGGGGAAGTTCAGCTCCGCCTGCCCCACGTAGTAGCCGTCGCCCAGCAGGCGCGCGTCGCCCCAGCGGAAGCCGCGCAGGTTGTCGAAGCTGGAGAGGTAGAAGGTGCGCCCGAAGCGGCTTCCCTGGGCCGCGCCGGTGGCCACCCTGAGGTTCAGCTTGCTGCGGCCGATGATCTTGAAGGTCTGGATGGCGTCTTCCTGCAGGTACGTGTAGAAGCCGTCGGGCCCGCGGGTGGGGATGGCCCCCAGGCCGAACTGCAGGAGCAGCGAGGTGCCACCCATCGCTCCCCCGGGGCCGTAGCGGGTGGTGTCCCAGCCGTAGGCGAGGCTGAACTCGCCCTGCGGATCGGAGCCGCGGATCTCCGCCAGGTCCGAGGCCGGCACGTTGGCGGCCGGGGTGCCGAAGCGGTCGTAGGCGAAGTTGTCGAAGAAGCTGCGGGTCACGCCCATCAGCCGGGCGCTCCCGTCCAGCCGGCTGAAGGTGGAGAGGGGATAGGAGAGCAGTCCCTCCACTCCGTACATGCGCTGCAGGTAGAGGATCTCGCAGGCGGCGCTGGCGTTCTGCACCGTGATCGGCTGGTAGCACTGCTGGGCGCTGGGGAATTGCGTGTCGCGCCCCTGCTGGAAGGTGTGGAAGACCCCCAGGCCCCAGGTCATGCGCTCCGACTTGTCCACGTAGAAGGCGAGGAAGTCGGTGAGGTCGAAGGAGCCGTAGATGGCGAGGTTCACCAGCGCGGTGCGGTCGCGCATCATGTCGGCGAAGAGCACCCCGCCCGATCCCACAGGGGCGAAGCCCACACCGGCACCGCCGATGGCCGCCCCGCCTCCCTCCACCTTCCAGTTCTTCCCGATGGCGTAGGGATCGTAGCTGGGCGTGTTCTGGGGGATGGGCTCGTCCGAGAAAGGCTGCGGCTTGTCGACGGTGGCCAGGTAGCTGGGGGGAATGGCGTCCTGCTCGTCCATGCTCAGCATGGCCGAGGAGTTGACCTCGAAGAGGCGGAAGCGGGCCCCGTAGAAGGCCACCCCGTAGATGCCGTTGGGGGCCAGCCCGGGGTGGGAGATGGCGGTGGCGAAGTCGGTCACCCGCTTGATGCGGCCGTTCTCCAGGAACCAGAGGTCGTTCTTCCCGCCCGCGTCGCTGGAGAAGACCACCGCCCCGCCGTCCAGGGCCAGCGGGAAGCGCTGGTCGACCGGGGCGTCGGTGAGGCGGGTGCGGGCGCCGGTGTCGGGGTCGATGCGGAAGAGGTTGTAGCGGCCGCTCTCGGTCGCGTCCGAGGCGTAGACGATGCCCTCGTCGCCCCAGGAGAGGTCGCGCTCGCTGTAGAGGTCGTCGGTGAGCCGGCGGACGTGGGGATCCTTCTCTTGCAGGTCCAGGGTGTAGATGTCGATCTTCCCGTCCCGGTCCAGCCCGTAGAACGCCAGCCGCTTCCCGTCGGGGCTGAAGGTGGGGTCGCGGGCCTCGATCAGGCCGTCGCGGATCACCCGGATCTGCCGCATTGGCCCCAGGTCGATGTCGATCCGCACCCGCGGCGACTTCTCCGGCTTGCGCTCCGTGCGCCGCAGGGGCCGCACGTGCAGCACGTCGGAGTCGCCGGACTGGGCGAACCAGGCGAGGGCGTCATCGGTCACCGCCATCACCGACCAGAGCACGGGGTGCAGGCTCTCGGTGCCGGGGTTCTGGTCGATGGCCAGCTGCCGGGCCGAGGAGGGATCGCGCCGGTCCAGCACGACCAGCTTGGCCCGGGCCGTCTCCCGCTCCACCCCCCGGTAGAAGATCATGTTGCCGTCCTTGGAGCTGACGAAGGCGTCCAGCTCGTCGGCCAGCTTCAGCTCGGTGACGTCGGGGATGTCCTGCTTGGCGTCCAGGTACGTGCGCATCACCCGCTTGCGCGCCCAGGTGAGCCAGCGGGCATTCATCTCCGCCGGCGACTCCCCGGCCACGTGCCCGAGGAGCTGCATGAACCCTTCCTTGGGCTCGCCCCGGTTGCGCCCGCCGCCCACCAGCCGCGGGCTCTGGTCGAGCACGCCCTGGATCACCCGCTCGCCGTAGGTCTCGCTGAGGAACACCAGCTTCGCCTGCCCGTACTTGTACGTGTAGAGGTAGGCGTAGGGCCGGTCCTCGTCGAGCCGGGGGAAGTCGTAGCCGATCTCCCCGTTGGGGTTGAGG
>DATKAG010000209.1:0-5132 GCA_035498355.1 Myxococcales bacterium
GGCGCGAACTGCGCCGCCGCGATTCTACTCAGAGAGGATCTTGGGCGCGGCAACGGAGCGCAGCGTCTGAGTACCGCGCGCGCCGATAGCCGGGGGGCGGTTTGGCGTACCGTCGGCGTCGCCTCAGGAACCGCCGCATCCTGAACCAGCGTCCGGCGCTCCGAACGGGCCGGCGAGATGACGAAGGAGCCGAAGCAATGAGGCGGGGCCTGTGGTGACGACGACGGTATGCCAAACTGCCCCCCGGCGTCCCGGCGGACGAAATTCCGTCAAGAGCCGTTACCCCCAGCAGTCATCGGGAGCAAAACGCGGCGAGCCAGGCGGCGACCGGAACTGCGGTGCTGAGGAGGGCCAGCGCGAGTTGCGCCGCACGATTCCGCAGCGGCGGAAGGAGGGACACCGCAGCGCCCAGGATGGCGCCGCTGGCAAAGCCGCAGAGGTGTCCCGCGAGGTCTGCCCTTTTCGAAGTGCCGAGGAAGGCGAGCAGGGCCAGGCCGGCGCCCAGAGGGATCCAGGCGCGGCGCCGCAGTTGGGGGAGGGCCGCGAGGGCGCCGAGCGCGCCGAAGACGGCGGTGGAGGCGCCGATGGAGACGAAGTCGCGGCGGACCAGCTCGGCGGCGAGCAGCGTGCCGCCCACGCCCGAGAGCAACAGCAGCAAGCTGGCCAGTCCGGGGCCGAGGGAGCGCGCGAGCAAGGCGAGGAGCAGGCCTCCCAGCACAGCGTTTCCCACCGCGTGGCCGGCGTCCGCGTGCAGGGTGAGCGCGGTGATCGTCCGCCACCATTCGCCGGCCAGGATCCGCGCCGCGTCCGCGCTGCCCCGCTCGAACCAGGGCGAGGTCGCCGACGCGGGCCCGGTCCAGATCTGCAGCGCCAGAAGAGAGAGGAAGAAGGCCAGACCGCAGGCGACCGGGACCGCCAGCGAAGGCGGTGCGCCGCGCTCGCGCACGGCCGGGAGCGGGTTCTCGCGCTCGAAGGCGGAGAGCGCCGCCTCGGCGCGGGCCGCGTCTGCCTCCTCCACCAGGAGCGCCCAGCGCTGCTCTCCCTCGCCGCGCAGCTCGTGCGGGATGCCCTCCTCGTCGAGCACGAGCGAGAGGTCCATCGCCCGCCGGAAATCGCCCAGGAGCCGGAGCAGCACCCTTGCAGCCTACACGGCGGGACCTGTGGTAGGAGAGCGCCGCCATGCCGACCCTCGACGCAATGCGCGCCCTGCAGTCCTCCGAGCGGATCTGGGAGCAGGAGATCGTGCCCGCCCTGCAGGAGTACATCACCATCCCCAACCGCTCGCCCGCCTTCGAGCCCCGCTGGCAAGCGGACATGGATCGGGCGGTGGCGCTGATCGAGCGCTGGTGCCGCGGCCAGCCCGTCGCCGGCTTGCAGCTGGAGGTGATCCGCCTGCCCGGGCGCACCCCGGTCATCTTCATGGAGATCCCCGGCCAGGGCGCGGAGACGGTGCTGCTCTACGGGCACCTGGACAAGCAGCCGGAGATGACCGGCTGGCGCCCCGGGCTCTCCCCCTGGCAGGCGGTGCGCGAGGGCGACAAGCTCTACGGGCGGGGCGGCGCCGACGACGGCTACTCCAGCTTCGCGTCTTTGGCCGCCCTGCGGCTGGTGCAGGAGCAGAAGCTGCCCCACGCGCGCTGCTTGGTGCTGATCGAGGCCTGCGAGGAAAGCGGCTCCACCGACCTGCCCGCCTACATCGAGCACCTGGCGGAACGGATCGGCAAGCCTTCGCTGGTGATCTGCCTCGACTCCGGCTGCGGCAACTACGACCAGCTCTGGATGACCACCTCGCTGCGCGGGCTGGTCGGAGGCGTCCTGCGGGTGGACGTGCTCTCCGAGGGCGTCCATTCGGGCGACGCGAGCGGGATCGTCCCCTCCTCCTTCCGCATCCTCCGCCAACTCCTCAGCCGCATCGACGACGAGCAGACCGGGCGGGTGAAGCTGGACGGCCTGCACGTGCAGGTCCCCAGCGAGCGGCTGAAGCAGGCGCGCCTCACCGCCGAGGCGCTGGGCGACGAGGTGTGGAACCGCTTCCCCTTCGTCCAGGGCGCGCGTCCCGCGGTGATCGACAAGGTGGAGATGATCCTCAACCGTTCCTGGCGGCCGGCGCTCTCCATCACCGGCATCGACGGCCTGCCGCCCCTGGGGAGTGCGGGCAACGTCCTGCGCCCGTACACCGCCTGCAAGATCTCCCTGCGCATCCCTCCCCGTCTCGATCCCGCCGCTGCCGCGAAGCTCCTGAAGGAGACGCTGGAGAAGGACCCCCCCTACGGCACCCGGGTGGTCTTCGAGGGCGAGAAGTCCTCCACCGGCTGGGACGCGCCTCCTTTGGCGCAGTGGCTCTCCTCCGCCGTCGATCGCGCCTCCCGCAGCTTCTTCGGCAAGGGGCCCATGGCCTTCGGCGAGGGAGGCACCATCCCCTTCATGGGCATGCTGGGCGAGAAGTTCCCAGAGGCCCAGTTCCTCATCACCGGCGTGCTGGGGCCCGGATCCAACGCGCACGGGCCCAACGAGTTCCTCCACCTCCCCACCGGGGTGCGCCTGACGGCCTGCGTGGCCAGCGTGGTAGCCGATCACTTCGCCCGATGAAGATCCTCATCGCCGTCCTGCTCCTGGCGCTGCCCGCGCTCTGCTTCTGGAGAGCGGTGGCCGCCTGGCGCAGGGGCCGGCGCGGCATCGCCCCGCTCTGGGCGGTCCTCGGCCTGGCGCTCACCCTGGGCAACCCGCTGGCCAACGCGTACCTGCTCGCGCCGCTGGACTCCGGCCTCCAGCGCGCGCTCTTCGCCCGCGCCAGGGAGGCGCACCTGATCGGGGCCAGCGAGGCCCGCGTCCAGGAAGTGCTGGGCAAGCCGTGGAAGTCGCGGACCACCGAGGGGCGCTTCCAGGTGCTTCTCTATGCCCCGTGCAAGGTGTGCATGGCGTCCTACGGGGCGCCCTTCGCCGTCTACCTGATGGACGGCCGCGTGGAGGGGTTCCGCTCGGGCGCCGGCGAGGTGCAGCGGGTCGCGCGGCCCGACGCTCAGTGACGGTTGCCGCCGCGCATCAGCCGCTGCACCGCCTCCAGCAGCCCGTCCTGCGTCAGCCGGTACATGGGGAAGACGCGGCGGATCACCTCCGCCGTCCCGTACCAGGCCGCCTCCGGCTCGGGGTTCAGCCAGGCCGCGTGGGGAAAGTGCTGCGCCAGGTGCATGAGCCAGGCGATGCCGGGCGCTCCCGAGTCGTCGCCGAAGCTCCAGCGCGACCCGCTCGACTGCAGCTCCCAGGGGCTCATCAGCGCGTCGCCCACCACGATCAACCGCCAGGAAGGATCGCATTCCTGGAGCAGGGGGATGACGCTCTCGCCGTCGATCAGCCCGGCGGTGCGGTAGACGCGCCCGTAGACGCAGTTGTGGAAGTAAAGGGTGCGCAGCTCCTTGAAGTGCGTGGCCCGCTTTGCCGCGGAGAAGAGGCGCTCGCACACGTCCGCGTGCGGGTCCATGGAACCCCCGACGTCCAGGAGCAGGAGCACGCGCAGGTTCGAGCGCCGGGGAGCGCGCATGGCGATCTCCAGCTCGCCGGCGTTGCGCGCCGTCTTGTCGATGGTGCTCTCCACGTCCAGCTCGGAGAGGACCCCCTCGCGCACGAAGGCGCGCAGGCGGCGCAGCGCCACCTCGATGTGGCGGGTGTCCAGGGTCACGTCCGAGCGCAGGTCGCGGAAGCGGCGCTCCACCGCCACCTCCAGGGCGCCCTTCCCGCCCGGCGCCTCGCCCACCTTGATCCCGGTGGGATGGAAGCCGCCCGCCCCGTGCGGGGAGGTCCCGCCCGTCCCCACCCAGCGGTTCCCCCGGTCGTGGCGCTCGCGCTGCTCGGCGATCCGCCGCCTCAGCCTCTCCCGCGCCTCCTCCAGGTCGAGGCGCTCGATCAGCTTCTTCTCCCCCTCGGTCAGCTGCCGCCGGGTGCGGGGCTGCTCCAGCCACTGCAGCACCTCGTCCGTCAGCGCCAGCGCGTCGTCGGGCACCGCGCGGAAGTGGTGGGCGAAGGCCCGGTCGAACGCGTCCAGGTCCTGCTCCCGGTGCACGCAGAGCGCCCGGGCCACCTCGTAGAATCCGTCCAGGGTGCCCCGGTGCAGCCCCATCCCCAGCGCCTCCGCCAGGGAGAGCGCCTCCTGCGCCCCCACCTTCACGCCCCGGTCGCGCAGCTCGTAGAGGAAGGGGACGAACATCAGGCTCTGGGCCTCCGCCCCCGCATCGCCGCCTCGGCGAAGGCGATCAGGTCCTGCTCCCGCTTGAGCAGCGCGCCGAGGAACGGCATGCCCGCCTCCAGCTCCACGCTGGCGATCCCCGCCCGGCGCAGCACCGCGATCCAGTCGATCAGCTCGCTGGTGGAAGGCCGCTTGCGCAGCCCGTCCACGTCGCGCAGGGCGTAGAAGGCCTGCAGCGCCTGGTCGAGCAGCTTCTGCTCCAGGTCGGGATGGTGCACGCGCACGATCCGGGCCATCAGGTCTTTCTCCGGGAACTCGATGAAGTGGAAGACGCAGCGGCGGAGGAAGGCGTCGGGAAGCTCCTTCTCCGCGTTGGAGGTGATCACCACCGCCGGCCGCTCCCGGGCCACGATCTCGTCGCCCGTCTCGGTGACCACGAAGCGCATCCGGTCCAGCTCGTGCAAGAGATCGTTGGGGAACTCCAGGTCCGCCTTGTCGATCTCGTCGATCAGCAGCACCACCCGCTCCCGGGAGGCGAAGGCCTGGCCGAGGGCGCCATGCTTGATGTAGCGGCGGATGTCCTTCACGTCGCCGTCGCCGAAGCGGGAATCGTAGAGCCGCTGCACGGTGTCGTAGACGTAGAGCCCGTCCTGCGCCCGGGTGGTGGACTTCACCGGCCAGTGGATCAGGCGCAGGCCCAGCGCCCCGGCGATGGCCTCGGCGAGCTGGGTCTTCCCCGTCCCCGGTTCGCCCCGGACCAGCAGCGGCCGCTCCAGGGAGAGGGCGCAGTTGACCGCCGACTCCAGCGCGGAGGAGGTGAGGTACTTGTCGGTGCCGCGAAACTTCTGGAAGTCCATCGGCCCATTGTACCGGGGGACTTCAGTCGGGCAACGTGCGCCCCTTCTCCGGGGCCTGGAGCGCGCGGGAGGGGCCCTTCTGCCCCTTGCCGGGA
>DATKAG010000210.1:0-5704 GCA_035498355.1 Myxococcales bacterium
GGGCGGTGGGACACGACGGCGTCATCCTCTCCACGGCGGACGGCGGCGCCACCTGGACGCGGCAGATCGACGGCCGCGGCATCTCCGCGCTGCTCGCCAAGGCCACGGCGGCGAGCGGAATTCCCGATGCGGTCCGCGAGCAGCTTTCCTTTCTCGAGAAGCAGGGCGCCGACCTTCCGCTGCTCGACGTCTGGTTCGACGACGAGAAGAGCGGCACGGCGGTGGGGGCCTTCAACCTCATCCTCCGCACCGCGGACGGCGGAGCCACCTGGACCCCCTGGCTGGACAGGACCGAGAACCCCAAAGCGCTGCACCTCTTCGCGGTCCGGCGCGCCGCGGGAGCCCTGTGGATCGCCGGCGAGCAGGGCCTGGTGCTCAAGCTGGATCCGTC
Organism: Myxococcales bacterium; assembly: GCA_035498355.1. Classification (GTDB taxonomy): domain Bacteria; phylum Myxococcota; class Myxococcia; order Myxococcales; family 40CM-4-68-19; genus 40CM-4-68-19. Next base: position 392 of record DATKAG010000210.1, read on the forward strand.
CACGGGGCGCTTCTTGCCCAGCCCCACTCCGTACGGGGGAAGCTTCTTCGGGATCGCCGGCGGCGACCGGGCGGTACTGGTCTTCGGCCTGCGCGGCAACGTCCTGCGCAGCCGCGACGGCGGCGCCACCTGGCAGAAGGTGGAGACGGGCCTGGAGGTGGCGCTCACCTCCGGCGCGCGCACCGGCGACGGCCGGCTCCTTCTCGCCTCGGCCTCGGGGCAGTTGATGGTCAGCGCCGACGACGGCGAGAGCTTCTCCCCGGTGGCCGGCATCCCGCCCCTGCCCACCTCGTCCCTTGCCTCCGGTGGCTCCGCGCTGGCGCTGGTGGGCCCGCTCGGCGCGCGGGTGGAGACGCTGCGCCCGGGAGCGACGCCATGACCGGACCCACGGACCTGGACAAGATGCCGGTCGTCGGCACCCTGGACGCGTTCGACCAGCGCTCGGGGATGCCGCTGGAGCGGCTGATCTTCAACCACCGGCGCCTGGTGATCGGCCTGGTGGCCGCCGCCACCGCCGCCCTGGCCTTCTTCGCCGCGACGAAGAGCGTGCTCAACGCCGACTTCGAGCGGATGATCCCCACCCATCATCCCTTCATCCGCAACTACCTGGAGAACAAGGCCGAGCTGCGCGGCCTGGGCAACACCCTGCACGTGGTGGTGGAGAACCCTGACGGCGACATCTACGACGCCCGCTACCTGGAGTCGCTGCGCCAGGTCAGCGAGGAGCTCTTCCTCATGCCCGGCGTCGATCGCGCCTGGGTGCGCTCGCTCTGGACCCCGGGCGTGCGCTGGAACGAGGTCACCGAGGAAGGCTTCCGCGGCGGCCCGGTGATGCCCGACACCTACGACGGATCCCCCGCCTCCGTCGAGGCCCTGCGCCGCAACGTGCAGCGGGCGGGCATCGTGGGCAGCCTGGTGGCGCGCGACTCGCGGTCCAGCGAGGTGTTCGTGCCGCTGCTCGACCGCGATCCGGCCAGCGGCAAGCGCCTCGACTACCGCGCGCTCTCGCGCTCGCTGGAGAAGCTGCGCGACCGGTTCCAGGGCCAGGGCGGCGTCCGCGTGCACATCATCGGCTTCGCCAAGCTGGCCGGCGAGCTCCTCGGAGGTATCCTCCAGGTGGCCGGCTACTTCGCCGTCGCCGCAGCCATCGCAGCCGCCATCCTCTTCGGCTACACCCGCTGCTGGCGCAGCACCTTCCTGGTGGTGGGCTGCTCCCTGGTGGCCGTCCTCTGGCAGGTGGGCCTGGTCTCCGCCCTGGGGTTCGAGCTCGATCCGTACTCGGTGCTGGTGCCGTTCCTCGTCTTCGCCATCGGCGTCTCCCACGGCACGCAGAAGATGAACGGCATCCTCCAGGACGTGGCGCGGGGCACCCACCGGCTGGTGGCCGCCCGCTACACCTTCCGCCGCCTCTTCCTCCCCGGGCTGACCGCCCTGCTCGCCGACGCGGTGGGCTTCGCCGTCCTGGTCTCCATCGACATCCCCGTCATCCAGCAGCTCGCCGTCAGCGCCAGCGTGGGGGTGGGGGCGTTGATCGTCACCAACCTGGTCCTGCTCCCGGTCCTGCTCTCCTACACCGGCGTGGGAAAGGCCGCGGCGGCCCGCTCGCTCCGCAACGAGGACCCTGGCCGGTCCTCCCGGGCCATCCGCTGGCTGGGCAAGGTCACCGAGCCGCGCTGGGCGGCGGCCATCATCGCCGTCTCCGCGGCGCTGGCCCTCTTCGGCTGGAAGGTGAGCCGCAACCTGCAGGTGGGCGACCTGGAGCCGGGCGCGCCCGAGCTGCGCAGCTCCTCCCGCTACAACCGCGACAACGCTTTCGTCACCGCCCACTACGGCCTCTCCAACGACGTCTTCGCGGTGATCGTCAAGACCGGGAAGGAAGGCTGCCTGCAGCGCAAGACGCTGGTGGAGGCCGACCGGCTGGGCTGGGCGCTGCAGCAGACGCCGGGCGTGCAGGCCACCAACTCGCTGGCCGACGCCGTCCGGGTGATCACGGCCGGATCCTTCGAGGGCAACCCCAAGTGGCTGACGCTGGCCCGCAACCAGGACATCCTCAACTCCGCCGCCCAGCAGGCCACCACCCGCAACCCGGAGCTCTTCAACGCCGACTGCTCGGTGATGCCGGTCCTGGCCTGGCTCTCCGACCACAAGGCGGAGACGCTCGATCGCGTGGTCCGGGTGGCCGAGGATTTCTCCATCCGTCACGGAGACGGCGAGAGGCAGTTCCTGCTGGCCGCCGGCAACGCGGGCATCGACGCCGCCACCAACCAGGTGGTCCATGCCGCCAGCCGGACGATGATGCTCTGGGTCTATGCGGCGGTGGCCGCCTTGTGCTTGATCACCTTCCGCAGCTGGCGGGCCACGGTGGTGACGCTCCTGCCGCTGGCGGTCACCTCGGTGCTCTGCGAGGCGCTGATGGTCTTCCTCGGCATCGGCGTGAAGGTGGCCACCCTCCCGGTGATCGCGCTGGGGGTAGGGATCGGGGTGGACTACGCCCTCTACCTGCTCTCCGTGCAGCTGGCGCTGCAGCGCGCCGGACGCCCCCTGGCCGACGCCCACCGCATCTCCCTCCGCTTCACCGGCAAGGTGGTGGCGCTGGTGGGCGCGACGCTGGCGGCGGGCGTGGTCACCTGGGCCTTCTCCCCCATCAAGTTCCAGGCCGACATGGGCATCCTCCTCACCTTCATGTTCCTCTGGAACATGGGGGGCGCGCTCTTGCTCATGCCCGCCCTCTCCCGCTTCCTGCTCGCGCGCCTTCCGGCGCCGGTGACGCACGCCTTCGCGGAGGCCGTAGAATGAGCCAGCCCGATGCCGCCTTGGCCCCTCCCCTGGTGATGGCCGCTGCAAAGCCCCGGCCGCGCGCGGGCATCTCCCGCGCCTACGCCCGGTACGTCTTCGCCCTCTGCTTCGTCCTCATGCTGCTCGACTACATGGCCCGCCAGGTGGTGGTGTCCATGTTCCCGGTCTTCAAGCAGCAGTGGGCCCTGAGCGACGCCAGGCTGGGCGCGCTGGTCTCCATCGTCTCCCTGGCGGTGGGCGTGCTCAGCGTCCCCATCGCCGTGGTGGCGGACCGCTCCAGCCGGGTGAAGGCCATCGCCGCCATGGCCGTGGTCTGGAGCGCGGCCACCGCCGCCGGCGCCTTCGCCCGCACCTACGAGCAACTGCTGGTGGCCCGCTTCTTCGTGGGCGTGGGCGAGGCCGCGTACGGGGCGGCCGCCGCCTCGCTGATCTCCGCCGTCTTCCCCGTGCGCCAGCGGAGCGCGGCCATCGGCTCCTTCATGTCCGCCTCGCTCTTCGGTTCGGTGCTCGGGGTGATCACCGGCGGTGCCGTGGGCGCCCGCTTCGGCTGGCAGTCCGGCTTCTGGGCGGTGGGCATTCCCGGCCTGATCCTGGCCGCGCTCTTCCTCACCCTCCGCGACTACCCCACCGCCGAGCTGCACGCCAAGGAGCGGCACGACGCCGCCCGGCGCGTGCTCTTCCTCGAGGGCGCGGCGGAGATGTTCGGCTCCCGCAGCATCCTCGCCGCCTACGCCGCCAACAGCCTGCTCGTCTTCCTCGCCGGGACGATGATCTCCTGGCTCCCGACCTACTTCAACCGCGTATACGGCCTCTCCACCCAGGCGGCCAGCGTGCGGGCCGCCTTCGTCATCCTCGCCGCCGGCGCGGGATCGTCCCTCTGCGGGTTCTGGGTCGATCGCCTCTCGCGGCGCCGCCGCCGGGCCCTCTTCCTCGGCCCGGCCGCCATCGCCCTGGCCGCCGCGCTCTTCCTGGGAATCGCCTTCCAGCTCCCGCCCGGGCCGCTGCAGTACGCGCTCCTGCTCGCCGGCGCCCTGGGGCTGGTCGGGACCCAGGGGCCCATGTCCGCCGTCATCGCCTCGCTGGTCCAGCCCGGCCTGCGCGCCACCGCCTTCGCCACCCTGGCCGTGGTGCAGAACGTGATCGGGCTCACCTCGGGCGGCCTGCTCACCGGCATGCTCTCGGACCGCCTGGGCATCGGCCGCGCGCTCGCCCTGGTGCCGCTGGCGGCGGTGGCGGCGGCGGCGTTCTTCTACGCCGGCTCCCGCAGCTACGAGCGCGAGCTTGCCTCCGCGCCCCCCGCCGAGCCGCTCACCGCCCCCGAGGGCTAGCAGGCGCCTGGGCGAGGGCCGCGTTCGCGCGCACGAACGCCATCTCCGCCGGCCCGGGCGATCTGCTGGTCGGGCACGTCGTTGCGCACCGGCGGCACCGTGCGGAGGAAGGGCGCAGGTCTTGCGGAAGTCGCTGCTGGCCTCGGACGGGGCCGGGTGGCTCAGGCCGGGGGAGCGGCCGCCGGGGCCTGCCGGGGCCGGATCTGCAGGAGCAGCCCGAGGAAGGTCAGCGTCCAGGCGGACAGCGCCACGTAGACGAACACCCGGGGGATCTCGATGAGGAAGGGCGCGTCGATCACCTGCGAGAGCCGCACGGTGCACACCGTGTACATCCCCAAAGGGAAGACGGCGCCCCAGTAGAGCACGTCGTAGCGGAGGGGGAACTTCCGGTAGACGTGCCTCCAGACCCCGAGGATGAAGAGCATGGGGATCCACCAGGTCGCCGTCGCCCACCAGAAGAGGGTGAAGCCGCGCAGGAAGGGGAGGATCTGCTGCAGGGCCGGCGAGGAGCGGGAGGCGAGCAGGAGCATCGTCCCCGCCAGGGTGGAGATGGCCGCCGCCCCCATGTTGATCCAGTAGGGCGGCGCCAGGTCCGACGGCTCCAACTTGAAGAAGGTGTAGCGGTAGAAGATGAGCGAGATGATCCAGATGTACAGCATGCAGCCGAAGAGCCACATGAAGAGGCAGAAGAAGATCACCCGGTCCTGGTAGCCCCCGAACTGCGGCGCCACCTGCGCGCCCAGGACCGCCACCGACTGCATCGCCACCACCGCGATCAGCCAGCCGCCGTTGATTCCCTGCGCCAGCGGGGGCTTGCTCTCCTTGACCGTGAGGATGGTGAAGATGGTGTAGGTGAGCACGAACGCCAGCAAGAGGCCCAGGAGCCAGAGCGCGATCGCCACCCGCGGCAGGTGGGCGACGATCAGCAGCTGCGAGCCCAGCACGCAGGTCCCGGCCACGGTGGTGAAGTAGCCCACCGACCGGCCGTGGTCATAGAGGTCCACGATCATCCGCTCCCGGTAGCGGGCGATGCGCACCAGGGTCAGGCCCCAGACCGCGAGATAGAAGAGGACGTTCAGCCCCAGCAGCGCCAGCCCCAGCGGCCGCAGCCCCAGCAGCTCGCAGGCGATGGAGACGATGCCCGTCGCCATCACCAGGGCGAAGGTGGAGGGATGGAGCCTCTCGATCA